>JAQWTV010000039.1 GCA_029242545.1 Roseibacillus sp. | reverse complement strand
CCTTTTTAGCGGCTTTCTTGGCGACTTTTTTAGCGGATTTCTTAGACGCGACTTTCTTTTTCGCCATGAGCCTGTTGGTAGTAGCAGGGACCCAGATACAGGAATCCCATTATAGCAAGCTGGAAGATCTTCCTCCAGAAGCAGGCGGGACTCTTCGTGAGGTTTCACATGAGGTCAAGGACTTTTGGCTTCGGCACGAATTCTTTGGAGCTCAGTAATGCGCTCCATGATTGTCTTTGACTCGTCATCGCCGATCTCCGGGCTTTTTAATCGCGCAGCCAGGGCGCCTAGCTCACGGAGAATGCCCTGCTCTGCAAGTATGCCAAGAATCTCCGCGGCAGCTGCCAGAGGCGCTGCAGGGGTGGGTTCCTCGAGCAGGGTGAGTAGAGTGGCCCGGTCCCCTGTTGATAGACTCTGGAGGAAGGTATTTACAGCTGCCGGGTTCGGGACTTCAGGCCTTGTGCTGAGAATATTTCGCAGCAGGGCCTCGCCCTCACGGCCCTCTGCCCCGATGAGGACTTGTTCTGTTTGGTCACATAGAAAGTCCAGAACTTCGTGGGACTGTAGAGCGAGAGCGGCAAGGACTCCAAGTTCCCGGTCCACTGGCGTTGATTCCAGGGGGGGCGTTTTCTCCTTCTGATCGCGTCGCCGGCTTGGCCGCCTTGCTGCGTCCACGACGGCCTGACGAATGCCATCCGGGCTAAGCCCGAGTCGGGTCGCTACGAAATTGATAGAAGCTTCCTGGGCGTTTTTATCTGAAACCGCATGGAGCATCGGGGAAATATCTCGCGCTACCCGGGCCTTGGTGCCTGGATCATCAAGATTATTTTCCTCTCCAAGGTAACGCAGGCGATAGTCAAAAAATTCAGAGGCTTGTTCGAGCAGGTTACGGAATGCGTCTGGTCCTTTCGATTTGACCAGGGAGTCGGGATCCTCCCCGGGAGGCATGGTGGCAACTCTGACATCCATGCCGAGCGCGGCCATCTCGAGAAATGCCTTGGCCGCAGCGTCGTGTCCCGCAAAGTCAGAGTCGTAGCAGATTACAACTTTGTTGGACCCGGTGTAGCGCTTCAGCAGACGAGCGTGCTCGCTCGTACATGCTGTCCCCTGAGTAGCGACTGCATTCTGAACGCCAGCCTCATGGCAGGCAATCACATCAAGCTGCCCTTCGCACAGGACGACATAGTCCTTCATATGCCGGATCGCTTTGTGGAGACCGAAAAAGACATTGGCCTTCTTGAAAATAGGAGTCTCCGGGGAGTTGATGTATTTTCCACCCCCTTGTTCCTCTCTTAATTTACGCCCACTGAAAGCGATAACATCGTCACGTTCATTGTGGATCGGAAACATGAGGCGGTCCCCAAAGCGAACCCAGAGTCCGGAACGAGGGTTGCTCTCTTCCCTGAGCTTGGTGATGCCAGAATGTAATAATTCCTTCCCGGTGAAGCCTGCTTCCCGGGCCCAGTCCAGAAAGACATTCGTATTTTTCGGCATCCACCCGACAGTCCACCGATCCGCCATCTCGCGATTATATCCGCGGGACTTTAGATACTGCCGGGCATGCTCCGCACCCGGATCATCAAGGAGCAGAGAATGCATGAAACGTGCAGCCTGGTTGTGGAGGAGTTTCAAGCGGCTCAGGCGGCGACGTCTTCGATCTTCCTGGGGGTCATACTCGCCCTCCTCAATCGTAATATTGGAGCGAGCGGCCAACTTGCGCAGGGCTTCCGGGAATGGCAGGTTCTCGTAGGCCATTACGAATCCCACTGCGTTTCCTCCCTCACCACAACCAAAGCAGCGATACGACTGCCTACCCGGGCTGACGTTGAAAGAGGGGGTCTTTTCGTTGTGAAAGGGACAGTGAGTCTTGAAATCTCCACCTGCCCGCTTCAGATCGAGGCCGTAGGACGCGATAAGCTCGACGATGTCCGTCGCTCCGAGGACTTGCTGAACGGTTTCATCGGGGATGCGCGGCATCGCGGAAGAATAGTAGCGTGGCACGGAGGCTTGCCAAACCATCAGACCCGAAGGAATTGTGAAGAGATGTGATTTTCTCGCCAAGGGCATCGAAATCAGGTCTATATTGACTCCATGAAAATTATGATTCTTGCCGCTTTTGTGGTCTCAGCCGCAGTTGCCGTCGCTCGGAGTAGTGAGAATACGCCAGCCGATTCTCTTTCTCCCGGCGCTAGCTCCTCGAATGCGGGAGGCAAGGGGATCTACGCCGATGCCGTGGTGGAGATCGAAATAGGGGACGGAAGTCTCAAGGACCTCAGGAAATTTGGACAGTGGATGAAGGTGCTCGACGAGGTCGAGAGCGATAAGGCCAAAGGAGTGATCCTGCGAATTAATGCAACGGAGGGCTATCTTCAGGAAACGGAACGTTTGATGGAGAGGTTGCTTCGCCTCAAAGTGCCCAGCTACGCCTTGGTTGAAAAGCAAGCTCTGGGGGAGGGTGCGCTTCTCGCCCTGGCGGCGACTTCCATTTTTATGACGCCCGATTCTATCATCGGTGGTGCGGGCCTCTTCTCCGGCCAGGAGGAGGGAGCCGCCGGCGATCGTGAGAAAAGTCACAGTAGGTTACTTGCCACCATTCGTCGGGTTGTCAGCAAGCAGGGGCATTCCCTGGAACTCGTCCAGGCCTTACTGAAGCCGGGCGACAAGGAACGGCGGTTTGGTAAAGTTCTGGTTCCGGCCGGAACAGTCCTGACCTTGACGGCGCAGGAGGCGGTGGCTCAGGTTGGCGGCGAACCTCTGCTGGCCACTGCGATACTAGGGGGATCAAAGGATGTTCTTTCGGCAGTCGGGTTGTCTGGGGCAGAGCTTGTGGAGGCACGAGAGGAGAATCGCTTGGTTGGTAAATTGAGTGTGCCTGTTGGGAGAGAAGAGGTCGTCACCAGGGAGACAAGTGAGTCTGAGCGACAAGAGGAAGGGCGGGAGATCCCGGGTAAGATACTGGAAGAGAGTTTTGAAGGGAAACTGGTGGTTTTAACGGTGGGTAAGGACGACCTGATGAATAAACAGAGCTTCAAATTCTGGCGGAGGATGTTGCGTCGAGCGGAGGACGAGAAGGCGAAGGCGGTGCTCTTTGATCTGGATACTCCGGGTGGGTATGCCTTTGAGACGAAAGAAATCATGTCAGAAATTACCCGTCTCAAGATTCCCAGTTATGCCTTCGTAAATGAGAATGCTTTGAGCGCCGGGGCATTGATGTCGGTTGCCACAGACGGCATCTACATGAGTCCCGAAGGAACGATCGGAGCGGCTGGATTGGTCAGTGGAGGCGGTGCTGAAATTGGAGAGATGATGAGGAAAAAACTTCATAGCTCCTTTGAGGCGCAGATCCGAAGTGTAGCCGAGAAGAAGGGTCATGACCCAGACTTGATCCGAGCCATGATGATTCCTGAGGATCGTGACCGAGTCTTTGGTGAAGTGGTAGTCCGGGCGGGAGAGCTGCTCACGCTCACCGCCAGCGAGGCGACTTCAATGAGGGGAGGAAAAACTCTCCTAGCCAAGGGAGTTGCGAGCAGCATCGAGGAAATTGCCCAGCTTGAGGGGATCGATAGTTCGGCTATCATACGGGCTGAGGCAACCGCGTTTGAAAATGTGGCCTGGTGGGTCTCAAAATGGTCTTTTCTACTGATCCTCGTGGGCATGGCAGCGGCATACGCCGAGCTGAAAGCGCCGGGATTTGGAATTGGGGGCGCAATATCCCTCCTCGCGTTTGGGACTTTTTTCTTTGGTAACTACATGGCCGGAAATCTCGCGAACTATGAGCTGGTGGCTTTATTCGTGCTGGGGATTGTCCTCATTGCGGTCGAACTCTTTCTGATTCCTGGCACTGGGGTGACCGGGATCGCCGGGGTTCTATGTCTACTGGGCGCCCTTCTTCTTGGAACAGTGGATAAGATTGATTGGAACGATTGGAAAGTGGGGGACTTTTCCGGCAGCTTGCTGGATCTGTTACGGGGACCTGCGTTCACGCTGGGAACAGGCCTTCTTGGAGGGAGCGTTCTTGTTTTTCTATTGATGAGATTTCTGCCGAACACGTTTCTTTTCCGAGCCTTCGTCAGTAAGCAGGAGCTCGCGGGTGGCGCGTCCCTCTCAACCAAGTCCTCCGCACCGGATTCTCAAGATCGGACAGGCTTCACGGGCGAGGCCCTTACGGACCTGAGACCTTCGGGGAAGGTTGTGTTCTCTGGAGAGGAACTGGATGTGATCGCTGATGGAGCGTTTATCAGGAAAGGCTCCAAGGTGCGCGTTCTCAGGCAGGACGGTATGAAGATCGTGGTCGGTGATATTGAATCGGTCTAGAGGCCTGTTCTTCCTTTTGTTCTGTTTGCATTACTGAGAGAGAATTCCTCCCGGGTAGCCACCCGATAACGCAAAGGAGTTAGAGTAACCTTTTTGAGACACAAGAGTGCTTCCCGCCAGCGCTTTCTTCAGTGAGGATGTTAGGGTCTATGATGGTTGAATAACAATTGTCACTGGCTCGTTTAATAAATAACACCTCAACAATTTGACTGCTATGAAGATTCAAGATGACACCGGCCGGGGAGAGAGCCGTGAGTTGCTTCTCAAGGAATATTTTCTGAACGCCTACCTGATCGCCCTTCTTAAGCAGGTCGGCAGGGGAGCAGGGCGCATCTCGGAACAGGAGAACGATCAGGCCATGCGGCGGGTCACTGGGCAGAACTGATATACTTCCCGGGCCTTTGATGCGCGCCGGATTGGCAGAAGTCGGTGAAGTAGCTGTGTAGGTCTTGCTGCTTTACCGGCTTCGTCGGACCTGGGCCTTTGCCGAGACGCTAAACAGGTAGGGTGAAGGGCTAGTCCTGAGGGATGATTACCAACCCGGAGTTCCGGATGGAGGCTTTCGGAACACCGCGATATGCCGGTCTACTGACTTGCCCGGGGCGTCTGCAAGCGCTCGGGAGTCCAGATTGCGGTGATCGGCAACTTTTACCGCTCCAAGGGTCTCCAGTTTCCGGCAAGCCAATTCGTGTTCTACGTCAAAATAAGATGTGATGACGAACAACCCGTCTTCGCCCAGCTGTCGCAGGCCACCCTCGAACATGCGGGCCCAAAGCTTTGGGTTATTCCAGAAATTCTGATGTCTCATGAAGGTGAGGTTGAACCTCTCGTTCGAGGACATGGCATCGAGAAAGCGTTTCCCGTCCTCAACGTGAAAGCGGGTATAAATATCGCCATGGCTTGGAGCTTTCCAGCGGAGACGAGCTTCTTCAATCTCAGCGGCCCGAATGTCAGCGCCCACAATTTCCAGTCGGTTATCCCCACCGAAAATATCAGCAAGGACCCCGGTCTCGTCAGCACGGCCACAGGCGAGGTTGAGAATACGCCGTTCACTCCCGTCTGCTGGAGCGTCCGGAATGTCATGGAGGGTTTCCCGCAGTGCTTTCCTCAGAATTTTCATATCCTCAGGTAGGTCTCCTAGTTGGAACGGGGCATTAGGGGTCAGGGCCATTGGCAGTGATTAAAATACTGTTAAGCAGTGATTCAAGAGTTGAGTTAAGAGCGCTATTCTGTAAGCCCTTGCGCATACGATTCTTCTTTCATGCCCAATCACACTGCTATCCAGGCCCTTGCCCCTGAAACCGCTACACTTGTGCAGGGTATTGCCGACCAGTTTGCCATTGAAGGGGAATACCTGATCGGCGAAGAGGTGAAAAGTGGGCATATTAATTCTACCTACCTTGCAACCTATGAATTAGAGGATGGAGAGCGTCGCCGCTATATCCTCCAGCGCATCAACGGAAAAGTGTTCAAGGATCCTCTTGCGGTCATGCGCAATGTGGAGTGCGTGACTTCCCATATTAACTGGAAGGTCCTCAGGAAGAAGCGGGACCTTGGGGGGCAGACTCTGAGTCTATATCCACACAAAACTGGACGATTTTACGGCTATGGGCAAGGTGGAGGCATCTGGCGTTGCTATAACTATTTTGAAGGATGTCAGACCTATGATGTTGTGGAGACCACCCGGCAGGCCTACGAGGCGGGGCATGCTTTTGGGGCCTTCCAGGATCTGGTCAGTGACCTGCCCCCAGGAGAGATAGTCGAGACGATTCCCGATTTCCATCACACGAGGAAGCGCTTTGAAGCTCTGATGCAGGCCGTTGAGGAGGATTGCTTTGGCAGGGTAGCCAGCGTGCAAAGTGAGCTGGATTTCATCGGGAGTAATGAGGATGTGGTCGACCGGTTATTGGACCTTGTGAAAAAAGATCTGTTGCCTCTCCGCATCACTCACAACGATACCAAGATCAATAACATTCTCTTTGATCAGGAAACTGACGAGGCAGTGTGTGTCATCGACCTTGATACCGTGATGCCCGGCCTTAGCCTCTATGATTTTGGAGACTTGGTAAGGACTGCCACAAACTCATCCGCGGAAGATGAACGTGACCTGACCAAGGTGAATTTACGTATCAGAATTTTTGAGTCGCTGGTCGAAGGATATCTTGCCGCGGCGGGGCCGGTTCTGACGGATGAAGAGGTATCTCAAATGGCCTTTTCGGGGCGTCTGATATCCCTTGAGCTTGGAATGCGCTTCCTCACTGATCACCTGAATGGGGATAAGTATTTCCGCGTGACTCGGGAAGGGCAGAATCTGGATCGGGCCCGCACTCAGTTGTGTCTCGCAAGACAGATCGCCGAGAGCGAGGAGAAGATGAAGGCCTACATTCTCAAGGTTGCCAAGGCTCGCTAATTAGCAGGGGCTCCGTTCGAGAGTTGCCACACATTCGAGGTGTTTCGTCTGGGGGAAGAGGTCGAAGGGCTGAACCTTGCGTAAGGAATAGCCGTTAGCTTTAAATGCCTGAAGGTCTCGTATCTGGGTGGATGGATTGCAAGAGACGTAGACAACTCTCTGCGGCTTGAAGGAAAAGAGCTGTTGGAGGAAGTCCTCGCCGCATCCTTTTCTGGGAGGATCAACAATCACGGAAGTCTGGTCTGCAGGAAATGTGACCTGCTCAAAGATGCGTTCAGCGGAGGCGGCTAGAATTGTGACGTTCCCAAGATTGTTCTGGAGGGCGTTTTGCCGAGCCCAGTCTGCCGAGGATTCGGAGACTTCTACTCCGGCGACAGATTCGAAATGTCGTGCCAGCGAAAGAGCGAAAAGTCCGGAGCCGCAGTAAGCATCGACGAGGAAGCGATTGTCGGGGGCGGCCTCCCCGGCCACGTAGTCAACGAAGGCGGGAAGAATAAATGGGTTGTTCTGGAAAAAATCTCCAGCAAGGAAGCGGAATTTGAGATCGCCCACCTGTTCTTCGACGACTTCTCTGGGATTGGTGTGGACGCTGGCTGAGGTGGCTCGGAGCAGCAAAGTCGCGCCTTTACGGAACTTGCCCTGTGCGGCAGTTTGCTGGATGCGGGCTCGCTCTTCCGGGAGAGCTTCATTGAGTGCAGTCATGGCAATATCGCAGTGAGGGACATCGATAATTCGATTGCGGGATCCCGCTGTTAAGAAGCCAATATTGAGATCGCGATCTGGTCGGGGCTTCTGGAAGTGCGGAGTGATTTTAGACCGGTAGTTCCATGGTCGTGGAGAAGGGATAGGCTTTTCTACGGGGTGATCGATTCCGGCCATACGTTCGAGGAGCTCGTTTACCTGCTGTTGTTTCCACCTCAGCTGTTCCTGATAATCGAGATGTTGATACTGGCAGCCTCCGCAGGTGGTGAAGAGGGAGCAGCGCGGCTGCCGGCGACTTGGGCTCTGGTTAATCACTTCCACAAGGTCTGCATGGGAACAGCTGGTGTCGTTTTTCCAGATTCGGGCCCTTACTCGCTCTCCTGGGAGACTAAACGGGACAAATACCACCCAGTTGCTTGCGCTTTCTTCACCGGAAGAGCTCGAGGGGTGGATTCTTCCGACCCCGGCGCCGAGATTGGTGAGGGCGTCAATCTCCAGCTCCACGACTTCGTGGTAGCTGAAGGGTTCTGGCCTGAATTTCCTTGGGGGTTTTATGCTTTCAGCCATTCGCCCATTCACTTCGGGTTGTCAGAAAGAGACCGGACCTCTAGGGTGGGCATCACCATCGATGCACTTTGAGATAAGATTATGGTCAGTGATCCTCGTTTTTTCGGCAATACCTTTTTGTCTGGCTGCTGCCGAGAGCACTGGTGAAGAGGCATGGTATGATGCTTCGGGTGAAGTCGTCAAGCGGGTGAAGCAGATGGGGAAGGGGCCGAAGCATGCAGGGGAGTCTATTGATTGGGAGCCGGCATGGGTGATTCGTGAACGTCTCGCGAGGACAAGGTCCCAGAAGAGGTGCATTCTTAAGAGACCTCAATATCGTCAGGGGTTAGCCCTCTGGTATTGCTTCGGATATGACTTCTGGAATCGGGTGAGCATCACAGGAATGAAGGGCAGGACTCTTGTCTTGCCCGGGAAGAGCAACTCGTGGAAGGGTCTACGCTTTGCCGGAAAGCGTTTCTGCCGGTGACCCTGTTTCAAATCAGGTCACTCCTCTGTATCCAATGGGGCGGGATTGGGAGCGGGCTTTGAGAGCGGAGCAGGTTCAGGATTCTGGAGTATCAAGGGCTTCGCAGAAGGACGAGTGGAGGGAGAGGATCCCGGGAGGGACCTGGTAACGTCAGGGGAGCGAAAGGGATCTTTCTGTGAGATCGGGTTAGAGGGCTGGACGGGTGTTTCGCCTGCTTTCTCTGGGGCTTGAACGAGTGGCAATTCCCCTTTCTCCTTTTCGTCCGAACTCGTCGCGCAAGAACAGAGGAGCAGGGCAATCCCAGCTCCGCTAAGTGCGCTGACCAATGGCATTCTCATCTTTCGACCTGTTGAAAGCTGTCCATATTCATCTCCCTATTGCAACCGTAATTTTGAGCCCCTCAGGGCAGGCGTAGAGACTCGATCCACTGGCTGATATCGGAAAGGACCCGATCCCGTTCATGACCGTAGAAAAGAAGATGATAACTCTCAGGATAAAAATTACGTTTTACCCTGTCGGGTTTTAAGAATTGCCCCGAGAAAGCTTCAACGGCATCTGGTTGAGAGAAGATATCATGTCCTCCATGCAGAATCAGAACAGGTTGGTTTATTTTTTTCGCACATTGGGGTGATGACTCAATCATGACCCCCAGAGTGTTGAGCAGTCGTAACGTAAAGGCGGGAATGTGATAGGGATTGTTTGAGGCCTGCTCCTGATGAATGGAGTCTTTTGTCATCAGGACCTCATCTTTCCCTGCGAGAGCCTCAAGTGAGACTTTTATCCGGGGAAAGAGTCGAGAGGTCAGCCGCAGGAGGTGCTTCTTCCAACTGGGGATATGCTGGTCAATTCCTACGATGGGAGATGAGAGTATCAGGGCCTTGCAGCCGAACTGTTCGTCCTGGAAACTTGCGAGGCCATGCAGCGCAATAAGTGCGCCCATGCTTTCGCCACACCAGATGATATCTGCCTGTGGATGTTGCTGTCGGACGAGGCGAGTAAAGATTCGCAAATCATCGAGCCAATACTCTTGGGATTGGATATCTCCGCGTCGGGAGGTGATGGGGTCATTACCCTGTCCGCGGAGCTCAGGAGCGTATACGGCAACTCCCTCCATGGACTCCTGAAAATGTTTGCCAAGGTTTTGGAAGTCCTGCGAAGCCCCAGAGATGCCGTGTAGCCCGACTACAACTATGGATGGGTTAGAGCCATCGAGGGGGAGCCATTTTCGAAAAGAAAAATTAGAATGGTCGAAAGACGCGTAGGAACCAGATGCGAGATGGAGCTCATCTGCCTGGGGTGGCTTCTGGTTTGGGGCCGCCTTAGACGCTTGCGAGTGCCCTGCACATCCGGAAAGGACGAACCCTGAAATTAACAGAAGAAGGGCGAAAGTGACATCAACCCGCAGGCTGCCAAGGTCTTTGAGATGTCCTCGTCGTAATTCCGGAACGGAGTGAATGAGCAGGAATATTTTTTTTTTCAACGGATCGAAGCGCCGATAATTTCAGGATTACCGGTGGGATGGCTTGAGGTGCCTGCGGGTGCCACTCGGGTGAGTTCCCTCACGGATAAGGTGAGGATTCAGGCCTCATTAGGTTGGTTCTCCGAGCCCTTGTGTCACGGCTGGAGCTTATTTCGCTTTTGGTGCTCCTTCACGGGGCTTCGGGGGCACCGGTGTGGGTGGATCAGGCTGCTTCTTGGCAGGTGGAATCGGAATTCTTACCGGTGGAGATACTGCACGAGCCTTCCCAGTTCCGGGTTTAACCGGAACACGGACAGGGGGAGAGACCGCTCGGGCTCCGGGGCGGCCCGGAGTCGCAGGAGAGACAGAACGAGCTCCCTGTGGTGTCGGGCGAGTCAGGGGACGGGAAGGCGGCTTGGGCAGGTCCTTGAGTTCTGTGAGTTCAAGTTCGAATATCAGCATGCTGTTTGGGCCAAGCTTGGCGCTGCGTCGACTTTCCTTGTATGCGAGATCCGCGGGGATGAAGAGCTTCCACTTGGAGCCTACGGGCATCTGTGTTAGGGCCTCTTTGAATCCAGGGATGACGTTGAGTGACATTGCGGTTTCTTTTCCCTGCGAGGAATCGAACTCGGTTCCATCAATCAGGGTTCCACGATAAATGGTCATATACTGCTTTGTCGGACGCTGTCCCTGTGGGGGAGCAGGAGTAACCTCGCCGTCGCCCTTCTTCAGAATCTCATATTGAAGGCCAGTTTCGGTCGTGATGACTCCCTCCCGCTTCTTGTTCTCGGCCAGGAATTCGTTGCCTTCGGTCAGATTTTCTTCGGCGACTTTTTTTTCTCTCTCCTTGATCACGAGGCTCAACTGATTCAGGGCCTCATTAATTTTTTCCTGTTCGATGTCGGACTCCTTCAGCTCGAGAGCATCGAAAAGACCTTTCAAGAATTGCTCCCGGTCCAAGTCGTCAAGCTGGAGACCATAACGCCCCGTCTGGTTTACAAAGGTCCGGCCGTTTCTATACCCAAAGCCGTAAGACGTTTTTGTACGAATTTCTCCTGCGTCCATGGTGACTTTTGGTTCTGCTGCCTTGACGGGGCCGGCCGGGGTCGGCGGAGCTTTTTCTGCTCCAGTGCTCTTGGCTGGCGGGGGGGTGTCCTGAGCGAAAAGACTTCCGCTGAGGAGAAGAAAAGCGGCAGGGATCGCTGCGTTGTGAATGAGCTTCATGGTCTTTGGTGGAGGCAAGGAACTTAACCCTGTAGCAGTGAGCTGTCGAGTCAAAGGGCGGTTGTCCTCGCTCGAGCGGTGTGCCGAACAAAGAAAGTGAAAAAAGCCCTATCGTGACTGCTCAAGCATCCGAATGACGGACGCCTCAGCGAGTTTTCTAGTCTCCTCGGGGATCTCAACCTGTGGATCGAGACTTTCGAGGCATGCATGAAGTTTCTCCAGGGTATTCATCTTCATGTATCTGCAATCTGCACAGGCGCAGTTTTCGGTTGGTCCCGCAATTAGATTTTTGTCGGGAACTTCTTTCCTGAGACGGTGCAACATCCCTCCCTCGGTCACTACGATGAGGTCCTTTACCGGAGCTTCCCGGCAGTAGGTAATCATCTTCTCGGTTGAGCAGACTTCGTCTGCCAGCATACGAACCGCTGAGGTGCACTCGGGATGGGCAACCACCAATGCTTCCGGGTGCTCGTCCTTGATGCTCTGAATGGAGTTCCGGGTGAATTCTACGTGGACATAGCAGGACCCTTTCCAGAGATCCATTTTGCGGTCAGAATTGTCCATGACCCATGCCCCAAGGTTTGCGTCGGGAACGAAGAGAATAGGACGATCCTCTGGGGCCTGCTCGACGATGCGGATGGCATTACCGGAGGTGCAGATCACGTCTGAGAGTGCCTTCACGCCAGCTGAGCAGTTGATGTAGGCGATCACATAATAGTTCCGCTCGGCATGTTCTTCCAAGAAGCTTTGGAGAGCCGGGGCAGGACAGCTCTGTTCCAGGGAGCATCCAGCGTCCTTGTCAGGGAGAATCACGGTCTTGGTCGGATTCAGGATCTTTGCCGTTTCTGCCATGAAGTGAACGCCACAAAAGGCAATCACGTCGGCATCGGTTTCCTGAGCGTGATAGGCGAGACCCAGAGAGTCCCCAACAAAATCAGCGATGTCTTGGATCACGCCGATCTGATAGTTGTGGGCAAGGATCACCGCATTTCGCTCAGTCTTGAGACGAAGAATCTCCTCCCGGAGGTCGAGCGCTGGAGAAGCAGTGGCCACCCCAAGAGAATCGCCCATACCAGCCCTCAGGGCAAAGAAGAAATCGAGCCAAGATCAAGCGCCACAGGGCGCCGTCGGCCTCTTGCCGACGATCTTCAGGTTTGTTTGAGAGGTTCTCTGGATCGACTTTTCTTCGCAAGCGCTACCAGGTAGGTAACGAGTGCGGCGGGCCAGAGAATCCTTTATGGTTCTTTTCCTATGTCGGATACGTAGTCCACTAAGCCGCGGGCGCCTGCTCGCTATCCTTGGGAACTTCGACCAAAGAGTCCTCTGCAGGGGAGGGGGTTTCAACGATTTTTGGAGTGTTTCGCGCCTTCCCGATGGTGGAATTCCCAACAAAAACCGCGCCGGCTTCCATGGACAGGGAGTCCGCGGAAATATCCCCGATTACCTCTGCCTGACCACATATTTCAACCCTCTCCCGCACAACAATATTTCCTTCCACCCGTCCCCTGACTGTTACCGAACCACAGGAGATCTCCGCTTTGATCTGAGCGGTCTCTCCAATGGTGAGCGAGCCGTCCGAAACAATCCGGCCCTCAAGGATGCCACCCACGACGAGGTCACCTTCGAAACGGACTTCGCCTTGGATTTCCACGTCGCTTCCAAGAACATTTCTCTTGCCGGGAGCGGGGGGCGGCGACGTTGCGGTGCCAGTTCCTGTTGAAGTTTCCGACTGAGGTCGTGGTGGGATTGGGACTCCAGCGCCTTCCGGTGTGCTCTTACTAATGATTTTCTCAAACACGGTAAATCAATACCTCAGAACCTTAAAGAGATGTCAAATTTTGATGAAGATGTAATTGTGAGGAAATGTGAATAAGTGAGCGACAAGGCAGACGGCCCCATGAAGGGGGCGCCATCTCCATGGGGCCCATGGGGTCCGCAAAGCGGCAGTGGATTCGCTCGAGAATGGAGGATGACGATGAACCTCTTACTCTGATTCTGGCCCGGGTTCCGGTGCAGGTGCAGGTGCAGGTGCAGGTGCAGGTGCAGGTGCAGGTTCCGGTGCAGGTTCCGGTGCAGGTTCCGGTGCAGGTTCCGGTGCAGGTGCAGGTGCAGCGCCCGATGGAGTGTTCAGGCTATCGGGAGCGTCCGGGGCCAGAAAGGGGACATCGATCTTGGGCGGTGGCGGCTTCGGCCGTGGCACGGTTTCAGGTGGAATGACTCCGACAGTCTCGAGGCGGGCCTCAACCATTCTCTGGGACAGGAAGCTGCCGCTCAACGATGGGTCCGAGGCTAGCTCAAGAGAGTTCCGAGCGTCATCAATCTTTCCTAATTGTTCCTGGGAAGCGCTCGCTCTCATCAGGGCAAGCGGGGCAATGTAGGTGGCTTCTGGTTTTTTGGCCAAGTCGAGGAGCATTTCGTTAGCTTTTTCTGGCTCGTCCTCTTCCCGGAGAAATGAGGAGAGAGCCATTTCGGCTGCTGGCTGAGCCGGGTGAGCTGGGGTCCGCTTGATGAAATCCTTAAGAAGATCTTTGGCGTCTTTGCCTGCACCTTCGTCCCAGAGGGATCGAGCTAATTGGAGCTGGGCTGTTCCTTCAGCCGCGGTCTCTGGAAATTTGCCAATCAGGTCTCTAAAGTCACTGGGTTTCCTAGCGGCAACGAGGGCCTCTCCTGCTTGGGTTTCTCGGATATCCTTCATTCCGGATATGACGATGACGGTTCCCGATCCAAGCACCAAAAGACCGATCAAAATCAGTAACTTCTTTTGATGCGCCTCCATAAAACGGTCAACGGCAGAGGGCCCTTGGTCGATTTCGCCAAGGGGAGTGGCGGGGTCGGACTCCTCCGACAGCCCGGGGGCGGACGGTGATCCAGTATCTTCTGGCTTTTGTTTGGCGGCCATGGTTCAGCGGAGCCGTGTCCCTATCGCGTGAGCGGCGCTGAATCAAGCCATTGTCGCGGATTTCAGGGTTGTCGGGGAGATAGACCGGGTTAGTTTCAGCCCACAGATGGCCCAGATGCTATATTTCGTGGCTGGAGAACACAGCGGCGACATCCGTGCGGCTGAGTTGATCAAGGCCCTGCAGAAAAAGCGTCCTGATTGGAGGTTCAGCGGGCTTGGAGGCCCTAGAATGCAGGGCCTAGCTGGATCTGGCCTCACGGACTGGGTAGAGGACGCCGCTGTTCTGGGCCTATGGGAGGTGCTAAAGCGCTATCGCTGGTTCAAACAGCGCTTTGAGGAAACGAGGCGCGAAATCGAAGAGCTGAAGCCGGATGCGGTGGTATTCGTCGATTATCCGGGCTTCAACCTGCGGCTGGCCAAAGCTCTCTCCGAAAAAGTGCCCTTTGTGCGCCGGGTCTACTACATCAGTCCCCAAGTCTGGGCGTGGAATAAAGGTCGAATCAGGGGTATGGCAACGTGTCTGGACCTCATGCTTTGTTTGTTTCCCTTCGAGGCGGAGCTCTTTCAGCGTGCCGGCTTACCCGCTGTTTGCATGGGGCACCCCATGGTGGAGCAGTTGGAGACGCACCGGATTAACCAGTCCCGTGAAGAAAATCTGATCGCACTTTTTCCCGGGAGCCGGGCGAATGAAATCTCGAGGATCTTCCCACTCATGGTGAAGGTTGTCGCTGATTTGCATGAGCGTTTTCCTGATTGGAAGTTTGAAGCAGCAGCAGCTTCTTTATCGCTTGAGAGTCAGATGCGTGAGATTGCGAACACTCACGCTAAGAAATCCTTGCCCCTTGTTATCAAGCAAGGGGGTAGTCATGAGTTGATGCAGCGAGCTTGGTGCGGTGTAGTGACGAGTGGAACTGCGACTCTGGAGGCGTCTTATTATGGTCTGCCCTATTGCCTTGTCTACAAGGTGGCGTGGCCGACTTATTTGCTTGGACGATCCTTGATTGATATTGAGTTTCTTGGACTCGCCAATATTCTCGCCGGGCGGGAGATTGTCCACGAGTTTATCCAGCATGAGGCGAATGTGGGAAACGTTTCTTCTTTCCTGGAAGCAGCAATGACTGATGCTTCACTGCGGAGGGAAATAGAAGGGGACCTGCAGGAAGTATCGGCGCGGCTCGGAAGCGGAGGAGCAGCTGAGATTGCGGCTGGGGCAGTTGTAGACTTGTTGGATAAACGTAACAATGAGGACTGAATATGGTGACGGGCTCCCCCGGGAGCCAGCGAGGCCGAATCCTGCCTGGAAGGCTGTGATGGTGGGAGTTCCCGCCTTTCTTTTTCTTTCAACCGGGTTTGCCCTGTGGATCTGGTGGAAAAAATCGCAGGATGATTCAGTTGATCCACGCCTTGCGCTCGCCTCTGTTGCGGCGGAGGTGGAGGAGTTAGAGGACAGCGTCTCCAAACTCTCCAAGGTGCTCGGGTCGCGAGGTTGGGCCTCCGGGGAAGGGCGCAGGAACATGCGGCGGGCGGTCGCCTTGATTGAGGGGACTCTAAGCCCTCAAAATTATGGATTCTCGGTTAAGCAGGGTGAAGGTCTGCCCCATGAAGGAGATCAGTGGCCCACGGTGTGGGTCGATCTGGTGGGGGAGAGTGCCCCATCCCGAGTGATACTGGTTTGCGCTGCCTATGACGGCAGTGATGCTGCCGTGGCGGTGGTTCTCGCGGTTGCCCGGGATTTGCGCGATGAGAGTTTTGGGCCATCGGTCCGCTTCGTATTTTATCCCTCCGAGCTCTATCAGAAGCAAGATGCGACCAAGTCGTTGCTTGACGTGCTCGGGAAGGGCGAAAGCCATCTGGCTACTTTGGTCCCGGATGGTCTGGGGAAGAGCGCTGTTTCGTGGAACGGGGTCAGGCTCAAGCCCATGGCCGACGCTTTTGCAGATCTGGTGCGTAGGAAGGCCGGGGATCAATGAAGTCGGGTCATCCAGCTGAAAATTGCCTTGATGCGGAGAGAGTCCCCGCGTATTGCTCCCGCCCCGAGGATTAATTGAGGGGCATTAGCTCAGTTGGTAGAGCGCTTCAATGGCATTGAAGAGGTCATCGGTTCGATTCCGTTATGCTCCAGTCCTCACCCGACTCAAGGGAGTCATTCTTCAAAGGACCCCTCCCCGGATGGGCCAGCACAGTCAGCCTTTGGCGATTCCCCCTTCAGCATTAAATTTCTTCAGGGTGCATATTCAAACACTACTCCCCAATCCGAACAATAATGGCTGCTGAGGGACAACAACTTGCCGTCGCCTGCGCAAAGGCTGCTGAGGAAATTCTTGCGGAGGACATCAAGATTCTGGACCTGAGAGAAGTTTCCTCGCTAACAGATTTCATGGTTATCTGCTCAGGAAGCTCGATGCCTCATCTCAAGGCGGTCCTCAGAGAGGTGGAAGCCAAGGTTCATGGATGGACCGAAGCTAAGCCTCTCTATACAGAGGGTCGGGTGGATAGCCGGTGGGTCGTTCTTGATTACGTTGATGTCATGGTGCACGTCATGCACCGTGAGATGCGCGAGCTGTACGCGCTGGAAGAGCTGTGGGGTGATGCCGCTCCTGTCCCGTGGGAGAGTTAATTGCTCGGAGAGGACTTTGATTTTGGCTTGGCAGGGATTTAAATTTGAAATCTTGAATCCCTGGGTGGATTGTCTCCCCCGTGCAGATCGAATTGCTGACTACCGGAACGGAACTGCTTCTTGGAACGACGCAGAACACCCATGGAGCGTGGATTGGACAGCGGCTTCTCAGAATAGGACTTAGGATTTCGAGGCAGGTCACAGTGCCGGATGGAGAAGCTGTGGATCGGGCGATGAGAATAGGTCTTGAGGATGGGGAAGCTCTTATTGTTACGGGTGGACTGGGTCCTACCAGTGACGACCTGACACGCGAGGCGCTGGCTGAGGTTCTTGGGCTGGAGATGATCGAAGATGAGGCAGCGGTGCGTGCCATTGAGGATTTTTTTGCCAGCCGTCAGCGGGTGATGGCACAGGCGAATCGCAAGCAGGCGCAGGCGCCTGTGGGAGCGGATATTCTAGGCAATCCCAATGGAACTGCTCCGGGTCTCTACCTGCCCCCCAGGCTGAGTGGATCATTCAACTGTGCGGTGTTTCTGCTTCCTGGTCCACCCAGAGAGCTCTATCCGATGTTTGAGGCGGAGGTCGTTCCCCGATTGCAGGCCCTGAGCGGAATCGAGAACGTGCCGGATTTTCTGGAGCTCAAGTTCGCTGGTATTGGTGAGAGTGATTTTCACGAGGGGATCGATGATCGCCTCGAAGCTATCTCTGGTCTTGAGCATGGATATTGTGCGAGGCCGGGTGAGGTTGATCTCCGCTTGATGGGGGCTGCTGCCTCAGTCCAGGAAGCTCGGCAAGTTGTTCGGAAAGCTTTTGGGGACGAGCTTGTCAGCGACGATGGCGCGAACCTTGAGCAAGTGGTGGTAGATCTCCTTGCCGAGAAAGGGAGGACACTTGCGATTGCGGAAAGTTGCACTGGGGGCCTCATCGCATCGCGGATTACCGATGTCCCAGGATCCTCGGAAGTTTTCAGGTATGGATTCGTGACTTATGCCAACGAAGCCAAGGAGGAGCTATTGGGAGTGAATCCGGATGCCCTGCGGAACCATGGAGCGGTTAGCGAGCAGGTGGCACGGCAGATGGCAGAGGGTGCTCTAACAGCAGGCAAAGCGGATATCGGAGTTGCGGTGACGGGAATCGCCGGGCCTGCGGGGGGAAGCGAGGAGAAGCCCGTTGGAACAGTTTTTCTCGGACTTGCCGAAAGAGGGAGAGAGACCCGGGTATACAAGCAGTTTCATCCCTGGGCGCGCGCTGCATTCAAGCGTCAGGTCAGCCAGGCTGCCCTCAATCTCGTCAGGTTGACTCTTGGCGAGTAGTCTGCGGCCGGGAATAGAGGCGAATTTCGAATTCCGGGTAGCTCTCTACAATAGTGAATTCACCAAAGAGGTTTTCGAACTCGGGGAAGGTCGTGTCCCCCTCGTGGGACTGGTAGATCCTTGATACGAACAGTTCATCGAGATCCTTGAGAAAAAGGGAGTAGATTTCTGCTCCCCCCATGATGAACACACGTTGGCTTCGGAGTTCGAGTTCAGTAAGTTCTTCCTTGGAGTGAATGATCTCCACGCCCTCTGCAGACCATGAGGAGTCGCGGGTAATTACAATGTTTTGCCTGTTCGGGAGCGGTCTTCCTATTGACTCGAAGGTCTTGCGGCCCATCACTACAGGATGTCCGCTGGTGGTTTTCTTGAAGAACTTTAGATCCTCGGGGAAGTGCCAAGGGAGGTCATTATCGCGTCCGATAATTCGCTCTGGGGTCATGGCAACAATCGCGGCCAGAGTCATACTGAGACCTCCGCCTTGATGTGAGGATGCGGATCGTAGTTTTCGAGCGTAAAATCCTCGAAGCGGAAGTTGTCGATGTCTCTCGCCTCCGGATTGATTCGCATGGTTGGAAGTTGTCGAGGTTCCCGGGTCAGTTGCAGCTGAGCCTGTTCGATGTGATTGGAGTAGAGATGCATGTCTCCGAAGGAATGAACAAAGTCGCGAGGTTCATAATCGAGAACCTGTGCAATCATCATGGTAAAGAGGGAATAGCTGGCAATATTGAAAGGAACGCCGAGAAAGAGGTCAGCACTGCGCTGGTAGAGCTGGCAGGAAAGGCCGGGGCGCCCCCCCTTGGCTTCATGAACATAGAACTGAAAAAGGAGGTGACAGGGAGGAAGGGCCATCTGGTCAACCTTCCCGACATTCCATGCCGAGACAATATGGCGACGTGAGTGCGGGTTATCTCTGAGATCATTGATCAGCCTTGCGATCTGATCGATCGGTTCTCCTTCTTCGCGAGCCCATGATCTCCATTGCTGTCCATAGACAGGTCCAAGGTCTCCGTTTCCGTCAGCCCAGGCGTCCCAGATCCGCACCTTATTTTCCTGCAAATAGCGGATGTTAGTATCTCCCATCAAAAACCAGAGGAGTTCGTGGATGATGGAGCGCAAATGGAGCTTCTTTGTAGTTAGACAGGGAAATCCGTCACGAAGGTCGTAGCGGACCTGACGGCCAAAGACCGAACGTGTTCCCGTGCCAGTCCGGTCCGCACGTTCCTCGCCGTTTTCCAGTACATCGCGAAGAAGATCCAAGTATTGGCGCACGAGCCGATTTTAAATCACTAATGAATCGAAAGACGCTAAAAAAATGCAGTTTAGAGCAACTTTGCATACCTGAAAGAGCCGTGGGCCTCGGCACAACCTGCGGAAATCAGGCTTCTTCTCTGCCGGGCTTTCTACGGAGTTCCTTTTTCTGTCCATGCTGCCGCTTGAGCCCAACATCCCGTTGCCTCTGGCGGCGGGATCTTCGCCGTTTCTGCCGGCGAATTTTTTCGATTTTCTGCTGCCGCTTGGACTGCCGTCCCTTTTCGATTTCCTCAATGCGATCACAGATTTCTCGACGGGCGAGGAAGCGGTTCATCTCGCGGGAGCGCTGAGCTTGGCACTTGATTTCGATTCCGCTCGGTTGGTGATGAAGGTAGACGCAGGAGCTGGTTTTGTTGATTTTCTGTCCCCCGTGACCAGTGCCTCTGATAAATCGCTCGATGAGGTCATCCTCCAGAATTCCAAGGCTGGCCATCCTTCGCTTCAGGGCTTCACGTTTGTCCTGACCAATCATGAACTCGCCTAGGATGGCGTAGAGTTATGGCAAGCAGCGACGTAGGCCGTAACCGATTTTCTGATCTCGCCGGCAACATCCGCACGGCTTCTGGCAAAGGGAGGGACAAACCACGGGTATGATCCGATGATGTCAGAGGTCACGGCAATTTCACCATCACAATTCCCTATTCCGCAACCGATTCCGATAGTTGGAACCATGGTTTTATGGGTGACCTGCCTTGCCGATTCCTGAACTACGCTTTCAAGGACCAGAGCAAAGCAGCCCGCGTCCTCAAGAGCCGAGGCTCCTTCGATCAGGGCCGAGAGTTCGTCGGCAGACCTGCCTTTCCTCCGGTAGCCGCCTTCCTCTTTTACTCTCTGTGGCAGCATACCTACGTGACCAACAACTGGGATGCCCTCCGCGGTGAGAGCCCTGACTTTTCCTGCCTGTTCCGCGCCACCTTCAAGTTTGACAGCCTCAGCCCCGGCCTCGATCAGAATACGTGCATTCCTTATGGCAGCCAGATCGTCGTCGTAGGAATGAATGGGCAGATCACCAACTAGCAAGGCCTTCCGGCAACCCCGTGCCGCGGCAGCCACGTGATGAGTCATGTGGTCAATAGTTACATGGGTGGTGTCGGGAAAGCCCAGGACGACCATGCCCAGAGAGTCTCCTACGAGAATCAGGTCAACTCCTGACTCATCCAGAAGACGGGCGGTGGGATAGTCCCAGGCAGTCAGGGCTGCGATGGGTGGACCTTCGGTCTTTCGCGCCCGCAGCGCGGCACACTTATCTGTAACATCCACGTTTCTGTCATAGCACTGTCCCTCTGGGATGCTAGTCCCCGTGAGAAAAAGATCTCGAGATTTCACCACTCCATGGCGTGGCTCCTGCGAGAGCCTGTCAGGAAGTTGTCGGCAGGGATTTCCCGCCCGTTACCACTCAGCTTCCACGAGAGTAAGCTGGGCCACGTCGGGATTGAGAGATCTCAGGTGGTCAAGAACCGATACAGAATCCCCGGGTAAGGTCATGGAGGGCCGTATGTCTGACAGTGGTTCCAGGACAAAGCGTCGCTGCGTCATTCGGGGGTGGGGAATGACAAGGTTGTCGGAATCGGCAATTTGTTCGCCGAGATAGAGGATGTCGAGGTCGATGACCCGGGGAGAGTTCGGAGGAGTATCGGGAATGCGCCCGAGTTGGACTTCGATAGCCTGAGTCTGCACCAAGAGCTGAGCAGGAGTCCCGTTGTAGTTGATTTCGACGACCGTGTTAAAGAAGTCAGGAGAGTCCGCAGGACAGTTTGCCGGGCAGCTGCAGTAGATTGGAGCCTGTATGTAAGCTGGGTCTCCGGGCGTGAGTTTTCGGAGAAGATCGCGGGCAGCACGCAAATTGGAAATTCGATTACCGAGGTTTGATCCCAGCGCGATTCCGGCGCGGACCATTCTTGATGCTGCAGAGTCCATCAGGACGTTGTTTCACTGGTGGGCCCAGTTGGTGTTGGGCGCGGGGTTGCTACTCAAGCCCCAGAACATCCTGCATGTCATAAAGGCCGGGGTCCTTGTTCTTCAGCCAGAGGGCAGCCTGCACTGCCCCGGAGGCAAAAGTCATGCGGCTGGAGGCTTTGTGAGTAAGTTCGACCCGCTCCCCATCAGCGGCGAACATCACAGTGTGATCCCCCACAACATCACCACCCCGCAGGGTATGCATTCCAATCTGGCTTGAGGGGCGCTCACCGGTAATTCCGACTCGGCCATGTGAGACGTCACCGTCGTAGGAAGTTGCGGTTTCCTCGTTCAGGATCTCGAGGAGGCGCCGGGCAGTTCCTGATGGGGCATCAATCTTGTGCCGGTGGTGCATTTCGGTCACCTCAATGTCGAAGTGATCGTTGCCAAGGATGCGGGCTGCGCGTCTCGTGAGCCAGAAGAGGGTGTTCACTCCGACCGAGAAATTGGGAGCGCAAACGATCGGAATGCTCTGTGAGGCATCTTGGATAGCTGCCCTCTCCTCATCACTGTGTCCGGTTGTCCCGATTACTAACGCCGTGCTATTGACGAGTGCGCTCTCGATGAGGTGAGACGTGAAGGAATGAATAGTGAAATCAATGACGACGTCTGCGCCTGTGAGCACAGAAATCAGATCCTCGTCAGTATCGTGGGTTCCATGAATCGAGGTGTCGGGGTGCTTGTCCACAGCCTCGGCGACGGCGAGGCCCATACGCCCCGAGCGACCAGTAATAACGATGTTCATGAGAATGAGGGAAGGCCGTTCAGATAAGTTCGAAATTGGCGAGGATCGCTCGCAGGGCCTCAGTTTTTTCAGCCGTCAGCCCGACGAGAGGAAGGCGAAACTCAGGAGTGCACCGGCCACAGAGCGCAAGGGCGCTCTTTATGGGAACCGGGTTGGTGTCGAGAGTCATTAAGGTATTCAGGAGTGGATAATAGCGTTTTTGTATTTGCAGAGCTTCCGGGAAGGAGCCCGCAAGTAGTAGCTTGACCTGTCGGGCGATGACCTCAGGAATCAGATTGGCTGCGACCGACACTACTCCCCGGGCACCCACCGATATGAATGGAACGGTGAGAGGGTCATCTCCGGAGAGGATGCTGAAAGAATCGGGCACTGCCTGAACGAGTTTGTTCACGCGTTCAGATGAGCCACCGGCCTCCTTGAGGCTGACGATAGTCTCGCAGTCCTCGGCGAGACGGGAAACAGTTTCTATATCGATTTGAATAACGCTTCGTCCGGGAACCGAGTAAAGCATGAGGGGAAGAGAGGAAGCGCTCGCCACCATTTTGAAATGCTGGTAGAGTCCCTCCTGAGAAGGCTTGTTATAGTAAGGGCACACTTGAAGAGATCCATCCGCGCCCGCCTTTTCGGCTGCCCTTGTGAGGTGGATTGCCTCGCTCGTCGAATTTGCGCCAGTCCCAGCGATAACCTTCATGCGCCCCCCTGCGAAGCCTACGGCCTGTTTGATAATATCAATATGCTCCGATTGGTTGACGGTAGGTGACTCCCCCGTGGTGCCAACCGGAACGATTCCGTCGATCCCCGCGCTGGCCTGCTGTTCGATGAGGGCTTCGAAAGCCTCGTAATCGACCTGGCCATCTCGGAAGGGGGTTACAAGGGCCGTGTAGCTTCCTGCGAACATGGGGGAGATTAGTGGGGAGCGATGACCACAGAGGCAAGGGCAAAAATGCCGGGAACTACAGGGAGATCTCTCCCTCGAAGACGAAGTCGGCCGGACCCGTGAGGGTGACTTTGCGAAAGCCCGTTTCCTTGGTCCCCTCAAAACTGATCACAAGAGTGTCGCCACCCTGAACGTTCACTTTGATCGGAGCGGGAATCCCGTTCAGCAGGTGGTATACTATGGAGCAGGCCACCATCCCTGTGCCGCAAGCCAGAGTCTCATCCTCAACTCCCCGTTCATAGGTTCGGATCGCAATGTGCCCGGGTTTGATTTCCTCCACGAAGTTGGCATTGGTGCCGCTGGGGAATTGACGATGGTAGCGGATGGCTGAGCCTACCCCTCTGACGTCAAAATCCATAAGGTTGTCCACGAAAGAAAGGGCGTGAGGGACTCCTGTATTCAGGCTGTGAATGGGCCCATCAAGTCCTTTTACCGAGACCCCGCAATCCAGCTGCAGGTCAAAAGGATCCGACATCGTGACTTCGACGTCGTTTCCAATCATGCGGCTGCTGAGGTCGCCGGCGATGGTTTCAAAGCTGAGGGTATCTCGTTCGCCGGGTATCAGTCGGGAAGTGTAGCGTCCGAAGCAGCGAGCGCCGTTGCCGCACATCTCAGCCTCACCGCCATCTGCATTGTAGTAACGGAATCTGAAATCAGCCCCGCCTCTGGGGGGCTCTACTACAAGAAGTCCATCCGCACCAACTCCCCGGTGCCGATTACAAATCTGGGCGATCTGCGCGCTATCGAGATGGATTGAGAGGTCTCGGTTGTCTATGACGACGAAGTCGTTTCCGGCTCCATTCATTTTGGTGAAGGGCAGACGCATATTTATAGCATGGATATAGATTGGGATTAGGGCAGGTGCCTGGAAGATTGAAGCTCAGCCCTCTTTCACTGCTGCTATGAGCGGCTCGGTGAAGGAGCGGACCTTATCGGCGACATTGGGTGCATCACAATGAAGTTCCACCTGCTTTACGATGGCAGATCCAACCACAATGCCATCTGCAACAGAGGAGACTAGAGCCGCCTGTTCCGAGGTGGCTATTCCGAATCCAACGCACACGGGGACTTCCGTATGTTGCTTGATAGCTGCGACGTGGTCGCCGATTTGGGCGGAAGGCCCACCATGAGAGCCTGTCACCCCTGTCCTTGAGAGCGCGTAAATGAAACCCTCCGCCATGCCGGCGAGCAGTTCGATGCGTTCGGGAGGAGTTGTGGGAGCGATCAGGCGAATCTTTTTCAGGCCCGCGGAGTCGGCCATTTCGTGGTTCTGAGCAGCCTCATCCGGAGGAAGATCCAGGAGCAGGATGCCGTCGGCTCCTGCTTTCGAGGCGTCCTCATGATAGGTGCTGTAGCCGTAGGTGTAGACCGGATTGAGATAGGTGAAGAGGACAATGGGGACTTCGTGGGTTTGACGAAAACGGCGGATGAGCTCGAAAACCCTGGAGGAGTTGCTTCCCGCGGCCAGGGCGCGGGCTGCGGCCGCCTGATTTACCACCCCATCCGCGAGGGGATCAGAGAAAGGGACCCCCAGCTCGAGGATGTCGGCTCCGGCTTCCGCCAACGCGATCATAATCTGCAGGGAGCGTTCAAGGTCAGGGTCGCCGGCGCTTACGTAGGCGACAAACGCTTTCTCGCCCTTGCTCCTTAGTTTTTCGAAGGTCGCGTCGATACGGTTACTCATCCCACGGGAGCAATAAGCGAGAGCGCGTCCAGAGGAAAGGACGATTGGTCGACAAGGGGAGATCTTCGTGGTTGAGTCCGGGGACGATGCGTGCCCGCTTGACCAAGGAATTCCGCTTTGAAGCAGCCCACACCCTGCCGAGCCTGCCCGAGGGCCACAAGTGCCGGCAGATGCATGGGCATAGTTTCAAGGTGGAGATTTCAGTGGAGGGAGAGGTCGACGAGGAGGTCGGCTGGGTTTACGACCACAAGCGAATCAGCTTGGCCATGGAGCCCTTGCTGGAGGAGTTGGACCATGGTTACCTAAATGATATCGAGGGGTTGGATAGTCCCACCATTGAGCGGATGGCAGGCTGGTTCTGGGAAAAGCTGGAGAAAGATCTCCCAGGGCTGTGCGAAATTGTGATCTTCGAAACTCCGACGGCCCGGTGTGTCTTTCGCGGTGAGTTTTAACTGGTTTTTAGCCGGGAAAACGCTACCGGTCTTTACGATGAAACGTGTAAGTCTACTGGCGCTTGTCTTCGCTTTTTTTGTGGGTGCCTGCGAGCAACACCACTGGGAGGACGTGGATGAGAATGGTGATGGCGTGATCGACCAGAACGAGCGGGGGACCAAGCGTCTATACAAGGAGCATAACGCGCACGGCGGTCACGAAGACGGTCACGAAGACGAGGAAGGCCACTAGGGCTCAGGCTGGGTCCGACGGTAGGACAGGAAGCATTCGCCGTTTTCAAGAGGCTCGAAGTGGGTGAGCTCGAATGTGAGGGAGGTCGGGAGATGCGAACTGAGACCCCCGGTTATTGTGGGGGCGTCCTCTCCGCCAAACAGTGTGTGGGCAGCCCAGGTGAGGTGAACCTCGTCGATGGCTGCGAGGTCGGCCAGTGAGCGGACAAGACTTCCGCCGCCTTCACAGAGAAGTTTCTTTACTCCGTAATCATCGAACAGGATTCGAAGGAATTCCTCCAGTGAGCAAAGGTGGATAGTAGCCCCCAGCGCTTCCAGAGGTGCAGGGTCGTAATCTTCAGGCGGCTCTGTAACAAGAAGGTGAAGGGCTCCTCCGGAAGATTGGAAAACCCGATGTTTGAGATCAAACGTGCCGAAGCGCGACGCAATACAGCGTAGAGGTTGGCGTGCTGGCTGCATTTCTGCCGGGATTGTCATCGACATGTTGTCGGCTTCCAGAGTGCCCCGCCCGACAAGCAGGGCGTCTGCTTGCTTTCGTATTGTCAGGAGGCGCTTGTGATCATGCGCTGAGGTGAACTGGGATGGGTCCCTGTTCACAGTGGAGATCTTGCCATCAGCACTGATAGCAAAGTTGATAAGAATGGTCGGGCGCGTCATGCCAACTCTCAGGGGAGGGACACTGGAGTAGTTTAGACTGGAGCGAGAGTGCAAATTCAGAAAAATGCGTTTTGCGATGGGAGAGAGTGGGGGTAGTATGGGTGCCAAGATATGAGCGAAACAGTGGATCAGTCCCCAAATATTACTTGCTACCTCAAGACCTACTGCGGGTGGAGTGAAGGAGTAAGGGCCATCATGCGGAAGTATGAGCTGGAGTATGATGAGAAGGATATCATCGCCAACCCGGCGTTCCGCTGGGAGATGGAGCAGAAGACGGGACAGCCACTTTCTCCCTGTGTGGAGATCAACGGTAAGATGCTACCCGATGTGAGTGGCGAAGAAGTGGAAGCCTGGATGGTGGAGAATGGGCTGGTAAAGGTCAGTGAGACTGAGCCAGATGCTCCGATTGATACTTCCTGTTCTCCCGAGCAGCACGAAGCGCAGGCGCGCGTCGAGGCCGAGGAGCAGGAGAAACAGGAAGGTGCTGCTGGGAAGATTGTCTTCCTGGACTAAGGGGAATCGGGCTATTGGTTGCGCCGGGCTCTGACGGCCTCAGCAAACCCCTTCAGGACGGCCTCGGTAGATTGCCATGAGATGCAGGCATCGGTGATCGATTGCCCGTAGACAAGCGAGGTCGGATCATCTCCAAGTTTCTGGTTACCCTCCACGAGATGGGATTCAATCATAACCGCGGCGATGGAGTGGCATCCTTCGGAGATCTGGTTGCAGAGCTCCATGGCAACCTCAGGCTGTTTCCGGTAATCCTTTTGAGAATTCCCGTGGGAGCAATCGACCATGAGACGTGGAGTTAGTCCTGCCTCTGTCAGCTGGGACTCTACCCCGGCGATACTTGCTGGATCGTAGTTAGGACCGTCTCTGCCGCCTCGCAGAATCATATGACAGGCCTTGTTGCCTGCGGTGGTAACAATGGCAGAGACACCCTGCTTGGTTACCGAGAGAAAGTGATGAGATTCGCGGGCGGCTCCGATTGCATCCAGGGCAATCTGGTTGGATCCCCCGGTCCCGTTCTTGAATCCTACGGGCATGGAAAGTCCGGATGCGAGCTCCCGATGAATTTGCGACTCGGTAGTGCGAGCCCCAATCGCTCCCCACGCAATGAGGTCGGCAATATATTGTGGGGAAATCGTATCGAGGAATTCTGTTCCGGCAGGGACGCCGAGGGAGGCCAGTTCAAGAAGAAGTTCGCGGGCAATTCTTAATCCACGATTGATGTCAAAGGAGTTATCCAGATGAGGATCATTGATCAGGCCCTTCCAGCCCACGGTGGTCCTGGGTTTCTCAAAATAGACCCGCATCACGATATGAAGATCTTCAGAAAATCGATCAATGAGAGGCCTGAGGCGAGAGCCATACTCAAGGGCGGCGGAAGGGTCATGAATAGAGCACGGGCCAATGACTACCAGGAGGCGGTCATCCTCGCCTCCCAGAATGGCTTCCGCGCCCACTCGGGCATTGTGGACGAGATCGGCAGCCTCCTTGGTAGTAGGGAGGTAGTAGGACAGGACTGCAGGCGAGATCAGAGGGTCAATACCCCCGATACGCAGATCATCTGTTCTTTTCGTCGGCACGGGAGAAACGTGGTTGCGCTGCTGCTTGGATGCAAGGGCATTTCCATCCTGGGTAACCCGGGTAGTTACGTAGGAAAGCGATTTTGGTTTGGGAAACCGTGCTTTAGAATTTACCCTGTATTTATGAAGAATCGTGTGTCCCCGGCCAAGGCTCCACCAAACAGGGATTTTACGGGGGGGATGATTCCTCCCTCCTCCTGCTCTTATGTGGGATCGACTGGAAACAAGAGCTTGGACAAGGAGATCCTTGAGTTGGCGGAGCGGATTAGTGCAGGCGGGAATCATTGTCTCCTTGCAGAGATGATGATCACTGGGGTGCGGATTGCCTGTGGGGGGGCAGTTACGGGAGGTGATTTCAAGCTGATGAATCGTGCTCTTAAGGAGATGCGGGAGGCCAGTGAGGTATTTCATCCATACCAGGACCGACGCAAGGTGAGCGTTTTTGGATCCGCTCGGACCAAGCCTGAGGAGCCGGCTTACAGGACCGCCGTAGAATTCTCGCGCCGGATGAAGGAGGAAGGGTTCATGACAATCACCGGGGCGGGTCCGGGGATCATGGCGGCAGGGAATGAAGGAGCGGGAAAGGAGGAGAGTTTCGGTCTCAACATCGCCTTGGCCTTTGAGGCCTCTGCCAACGAATTTATTGAAGGGGATGAGAAGCTCATCAATTTCAACTATTTTTTCACCCGTAAGCTGTCGTTCGTGAAGGAAGCCGATGCTGCGATTGGGCTCCCGGGAGGATTCGGCACCATGGATGAGGTTTTTGAGGCGCTGACCCTGATTCAGACCGGTAAAGCCTCAATTTACCCCATCGTTCTTCTCGACGCACCCGGGGGGACATACTGGAAGTTCTGGAAGCAGTTCGTTGATGAGCACCTGGGCCGGCTTGGGATGATTTCGGAGAATGATCATCACCTGTTCCGTGTTACGGATGACGTGGAGGAAGCGGTTCAGGAGGTCGTCCAATTTTATCGGAACTTTCATTCCTATCGCTATGTCGGGGACAAGATTGTCCTGCGTCTGAATGCGCCACTGTCTGACGGCGCGCTCCTAGAGATTCAAAAGAATTTTACAGACCTCGTGAAGGAGGGGCAGATTCTTCAGCGAAACGCCCTCGAGGAGGAGGGCGACGAGGCGGATCTGTTGAGCCTTACCCGTCTCGTATTCCATCATCGCAGGCGTGATTTCGGAAGGCTTCGGCAGCTGATTGATGCAGTCAACTCCAGCAAGATCGTCGGAGAGGATTGAGGCGAGCATTATGGCACGAGGTGAGAGAGCGGACTATGTTCTGGTGGCACGGGGGTTGTGTGACTCCCGTGAGCAGGCTAAGCGCCTGATCATGGCAGGAGAGGTCATGCGCGGGACGGAGCGTGTCTCCAAGCCCTCGACGCTCATCGGTTCCGGGGAAGAACTCACGGTCCTCGAGAGGCCTAGATACGTGGGTCGAGGGGGGCTGAAGCTGGAAGGCGCTCTCAAATCCTTTGAGGTCAATCCCGAGGGATGGGTTTGCCTTGATCTGGGAGCCTCAACCGGGGGCTTTACGGACTGTCTTCTACAGCATGGGGCAAAGCGTGTTCATGCAGTTGATGTAGGAACCAATCAACTGGCCTGGAAATTACGCAAAGACTCACGGGTTGAGGTAAAGGAGCAGTTTAATGGGCGCTACCTGACGGAGTCTGACCTTGGAGAACAAGTTGATGTGGTGGTGATGGATCTTTCCTTCATTTCGCTGACCAAGGTTCTTCCGGCAGCAATGGGAGTGCTGAAGCCACAGGGGCAAATTATCTGCCTCATCAAGCCACAGTTCGAATTATCGAGGGAGGAAGTAGGGAAAGGTGGGATTGTCCGTGATCCAGATCTACGGCAAAAGGCGGTGGAGAAGATTCGGAATTTTGTTCGTGAGGAGCTACAGGGCGAGTGGGCAGGTTGTATTGAATCGCCGATTACGGGAATGGATGGTAATATTGAATACCTCGTTCGCCTGAGGCAGTTGGAGGCCTCACCCGGCGACGGCCCCTCAGAGTAATCTACAGGCGGCTTTATCGTTTTTCGTTATGCCAACCGGTCCTTTGCCGCCCAGAGTCCCATCGCAGGATTTCCGATAAAGTAGAATTGCTCACCATCATCGGTGGTATGCCATCCCTCGCTTCGCCCGGTGGGCTGGTAGCGGTCCATCATCTTTCCGATGTCCGCATACTGGTAACCCACATCCTCAATCTGTTGGCGACTGAGGTGACCTGGGCAGTAAGTGACGGTGAAACGACCTTCCGGGGAACCATGGATGAGATGAGCCGCGGCTCCAAGGTTACTGCGGAGGTCCTCATTGTTCTCCACGAAGTCGATCACTTCGGAGCTGCTACGATATCCATATTTACGGATCATTCGATCGATCTCCGGATCCTCTCCAAAGGTGCGAACACCCGGTGCGAGGATCACGAGCTCTCCTCCATCTGCAATCGCCATTCGGGTCCGGTAAATTCCCTTGTTGCCGATCCAGGTGCTGTGGAACTCGTCTGGGTCCATAAAGACCACTACTTTTCCGAGTTCTTTATCGAGGTGATTGAAGTTTACCTCTACCGCAAGCTCCGCAGCTGCCTCGAATGCCTCCCGGTCTCCAACGAAAAGGCCCCGCGTGACCAGATCGCCACTGGTATCAGCTTCGATGACAGTCTGAGCGTAGATGATCGGGAGATGCCCACAGAATGTATCCTCTGCGTGGTTCAGGATCCTTCGGAGGCAGGTGTCGGTCCTTCCCATCATTCTCTCCGTGCCATAGACGGATCCGATGTAGTGACTTTCATTGATCCCTGCCTCTCCGCCCGTTCCGACAAAGAGATTTTTATTTCCATTGGCAACGCCGATGACCTCGTGGGGGACAGCTTGCCCGATCGAGAGGATGAGGTCGTGGCCACCTTCCCATACGAGTTTGTTCAGTTGGGCGGGCCACGGGCGGTTCCACACTCCTTCCGTGGCCTGAGAGACAAAATCTGCAGAGACTTCGCCGATAGTGACGACGTCTTCCCGCCAGCGGTGGGGCCGGATTCGGTCCCGGGGAACAGTAGGATACATCCGCTCGAGTTGGTCATCCGTCATGGGAAAGTGGGTCCCAAGGGCCGGAAGAACGTCGGCGAGGTTGTCTTGATAGTAGGCCGCCGCACTACAGGCCAGCGGCCCGGCCTTGCTGTAGAAGCGCGAAAAATCAGGTGGGACCAGCAGGACTTTTCTCCGTTCGCCCAGCTGAGCGAGGGCAGAGTTCAGGCCCATAGAGAGGTCTTCGTCGCTCAGGTTTGTGGTGGGGGAGCCCTGGGAGAAAAGAAGCACGGGGGGTTTTACCTGCAGACTTCCTTAAAATCGAGCGCTTAGAGGCCAGGGCGCGACTTTGTGAAAAATTTCACAAGCTGGTCTTGAGTAGGGGAAAAGCGGCGGTATTCTACCTCAAGTGGCTTCTGAAAACCCTGCGAAGATGCTTTCCCATGCTGCCTACGATTCCAAGGTTGAGGGCAACATCGTTTTTACGCGCCTTGACTCTGCCATCAACTGGATGCGCAAGAACTCTCTTTGGCCCATGCCTATGGGCCTGGCTTGCTGCGCAATCGAACTGATGGCAACCGGTGCGGCCCGCTTTGATATCTCCCGATTCGGAGCAGAAGTGATGCGGTTCTCTCCCCGGCAGGCCGACGTCATGATTGTCTCAGGGACGGTTACCTATAAGATGGCTCTGGCTGTTCGTCGGATCTGGGAGCAGATGCCCGAGCCTAAGTGGTGTATTGCCATGGGAGCCTGCGCTTCGAGCGGAGGCATGTATCGGAGCTATGCGGTTCTCCAGGGAATTGACCAGCTTCTGCCCGTGGACGTTTACATCTCTGGTTGCCCGCCCCGTCCGGAGGCTCTTCTGGAGGGGTTGATGAAGCTCCAGCGTATCATTGAAAAAGAAACGCCAATCAAGGACCAGATTGCGAGCATCCGGGAGGCGACCTCATGAGCCCCAAACCGACGAAAACAGATGGGGGCCGATCCGACTCAAGTAAATTGAGGAAGCAGTTCGGCAGGACCAAGATCCGTGAAATGCGGGAGTTTCGAGGAGAGCACACGGTTGTGGTAAAGCTCGATGCTCTTGGGGAGGTTCTTGCATATTGCCGAGATGTTCTTGCGTATGACTTTCTTCTCGATGTCAGCAGTGTCGACAACATGGGGGATGATCCCCGCTTCGAAATTGTCTACGAGCTGGCGACTACGGATGACCACAAGCATCTCAGGGTGAAGTCTCCCGTAGGCGAGGGAGAGGAAGTGCCTACTTCAGTTCCTCTTTGGAAAACGGCCAACTGGCACGAGCGTGAGGTCTACGACATGATGGGTTTGCAATTTAAGGGGCACCCTAACATGAAGCGGATTCTCATGTGGGAGGGGTATCCCTATTACCCGCTACGGAAGGAATTTCCTCTGGCAGGAAAGCCAAGTGAGATGCCGGATGTCGCTTTCACTGGAGTTGCCCCCCTTGAGGGAGGGCCATTTGTCACTAGTCCGGGTGCGGATCGAGTGCGGGGAGAACCCCGGGCCAAAGGCGAAAGCTAGAGTTATGGTGCCCAAGCAAGGGCGAGGACCAAGATCCATGCGGGGCGGAGAACCTTTCTTCTTCCGGGTCCTTTGAAAAAATGGCACCTCGAGCGGATCTACCAGCGTATGAAGCGCCACTTCCCTCCCTTGCGGCTTAATGTCCATCGACCTGGAGCTGACTGGCTCACGGTCCTGACTGCCCTATTGGTGATTATTCATATCGCGACCGAGGCTCTGGGCGGTCCGGAAAAAGTCGACGCTACTGGATTCTATGGCGTGTTCGGGCTCAGCCGACCGGGGATGCTTGAAGGCAAGGGGTGGCAGATTCTGACCTATTCTTTTTTCCATGGATCATGGCTACACCTGATTATGAATGTGGTTGTCATTTATGCGATTGGGGGTCGGGTCGCATGTATTCTGGGAGCTCGGAGAAGTGCAGGTATCTATATTGCGGGCGTTGTTGGAGGGGGCCTTCTGCATATTCTTCTATTTCCTGCCAAGCCCCTCGGAGCCAGTATGATTCCGTCTTACCTGCCTCTGGTGGGTGCGTCTGGAGGGATGATGGCACTTCTGATGGCGCTCGTCAGCCTGTCGCCCGATTCGCGGATGTGGCCGTTGATGGTTTCCGGTAAGAATCTCGGGTGGGGAATCATGCTTTCTGCTCTTATCCTCTTCCTTCTCACGCCTGGGCTAGGGTTCCCGATTCTTGCTACGGTAGGAAACTGGGTGGTGAGGGCGGAAGCGTTGGGTGCCAGTGTTTTCCTCATCAGTCACCCCTGTCATATTGGGGGAGGATTGGTGGGTGTTCTCTCTGTGCGCCAGCTGGTAGGTAAACCGGTAACTCTGGAGGATTTGCGACGCGACCGCAAAAAGCGTGAAGAAGGAAGCCCCTGAGAGGGGCCTCAGCTTAGTTCTCCGAGGAGCAGCGCTAGGAGCGCTTAGTCTTTTTTAGAAGGGGCAGACTTCTCGGATGATTTCTGTGTCTTCGGGTAGGTTTTCGGACTGGATGAGGGTGCGGGTCGAGATGTTCTTTCCGGTCGGCTCCGAGAAGGCCGGGATCCGGAGGGCATTCTCGTAGGGCTGGGTTGAGCCGAAGGATACAATTTCGGAGGCGTCTTTCGGGTTGTGAATGAGCGAGGACTGCTGGACGGCTCCTTAATATTGCTTGAGGGCGAAACAGGCGGTGCTTTACGGTTTCCCAATAAGAAAGGGAGATTGTGTTGAGGGTCGCTCAAAGATAGGCGAGAGGTCTCCTTCACGGAGCGACTGCGCGGCTTTTCGCTATCTCCCATGCTCTGGTCTCTATCGCGACCGTTACCTCGATCATGATGGGCTCGATCACCTCCGTGAAGCGGCTTACGGTAATCGCGGTAGTAGGTGTGATAGTTAGTGCGGTGTCCTCCACGACAAGGGTAGTGACTGCAATGCGAGCACCTAGTGTGGCGATAGCGGTAATAGGTTTTGTGAATCCCAATATAGTAGTCGCTGAAAAAGCCGTTGTGATAGCCACCATGGTAGTGACCGTGGCTGTTGCCGTAATGGGAGGAAGCGTAAGGGTCATATACACACGAGCTCAGAAGAACGGTGCAGAGCAGGCAGATGGGCAGGGGCAGGAGGCGCTTCATGAGTGTAGGACGAGAATGTGGGTTAGTTTATTCGGGAGAATCTGGATTTCGCAATACAGGATATCCTCCACCGTTACCCATTCATGGGGTGGACATTCTCGCTCCCTGGAGTCCGGAGGGGATGATGAAATCACGGTATTTACCGAGAAAACAGGGGCTTACGGTCCTGAGGGCACATGGCCCGGAGAATGAGATTACAATGTGCTTACAATGTCTTGCCATGATGTGGGAAACTCCTATGATTGGGGCCGAAAATTCGTAAGGATCGACCATACTCCGTGCGCACGAAACAGACATCAAAACTAGGAGACTCGCTCTCAAGAGGCCTAAGGGCAGGATTCACCTTGGTGGAGATCATGGCCGTTATGATGGTGATCGCCATCCTCTTGTCGGTTGCAGCGGTTGGAATACAGAATATCGATCGTGGGCAGGCCACCACGACGGCCCTTTCCGTCACGGAGGCTCTTTTCGATGAAGCCCGCAGTGCTGCCGTGGGCCGGGGAACTCGGGCCCGAATTCTGATTCATAAGGAGCTGAACGACTCAGAATTAGACGATCGTGACCGGTATCTTTCCTACATGTGCGTGGCTGTCGAAAGCACGGACCGGGAAGGCGATGTAGAGGGAGCGGGTTGGGAAGTAATCACCCGTGGAACGAAGCTTCCTTCGGGGGTCTATTTCAGCCCGGAGGAAAGCGACCGGGTGGCTGATGCGATTGGGGTCGGTAAACCTGGCACCATGAGAATCGACCTCCCTGGTAAAGACGCTAATGGAGCGGACTCTTTCAAGGAGTGCTACTACTTTGAGTTTAACCCCGAGGGAGTTTGTGTTGATGGTGAGGATGCCGGCATGGAGCCTGGGGCCGCGGTGGTCCTGATTAGCGGAACGAGGCCCCGCGACGAGGAGGAGCCAAAACTGATGAAGAACAACAAGGTTGGTTTCGTGGTGTGGCGTAACGGCCGCACTTCCATTTTTCGAAGCCCCGAACAGATTGATCTCGCTCAATGAACATGGTTTTGTCCCACTCTCGTCCCGGAAATCGCCATGGCTTTACGCTCATGGAAACCGTCATTGCGATCGGAGTAGTCGCAGTTCTTCTCACCACCTTTCTTGCGGTCTTTGGACCAGCCTCGGCTGGTATTCGGAAGGCGTTGAGTGCGCAGGAAGCGGGCCGTCTGACGAACTCCCTCGAGAGAGAGTTGAGCACGTTGAGAGAGGGCCCTGACGGAGCCTACGAAAATGCTTTTCACAAGGCATTTGAGTGGATTCGGGATTCAGGCAAGGAGGAAAAAGCTGTCTTCCTTTACAATTACCGAGGTGATCCCCAGCAGATCAGGGAGGACGCCTCGCTGGAGCCGTTCGCTCTCGCCACCGGGCAGTCAGGGAAGGACTTTATCCTCCAGCCGGCGGTACGCCGAAGGGGAGATGCAGACGCCGATTTTCAGGAAGACCTCGAAAGAGTCGAAGGCCGGGTATATCTCGTTAAGATGACCCAGATGATCTATGATGATGCTCAGGATCCTGTGCTCGTTCCCGGAACTCACGGACAGGTCAAGAACATGCACAGCCACGATGCGATTGATAACGTGGTATCCTACCCTGGTGCTGTTATCGCTTACACCGCCAGTTTCTACGCCCTTAAGAGCAATAAATTTGACTACATTGAGAGTCTTGACCTGATCGATGATAACGGGGATGGCGATCCGGATCTGTTGGGTAGGCCCCTGTTCTCTCGGAACCTCGGGGTAAGGCGGTAACCTCAAATCTTTCTTTCTTTGCAATGACCACCTCTTTTCCTCAGATACGCCGCGCACGAGGTTTCACTCTCGCCGAGTTAATGGTGGCGATGGCGATTACCGTGATCCTCATGACCTTGCTTGTATCCGTGACCGCGGTCGCTCTGGACGGGTGGAGAGTCAGCAGGAACAAGGTCAGAGCCTCGCGGCAGGCCAAGGCCACACTCGAGCAGATGAGCCGCGATTTTGAAGCGATGGTTGTGCGGACCGGAACTAATTTCGAGTGGCTCTTCACTGAGACTGATCAGGACGAGCCTGGCCCGGAAGACAATGAAAGTCCTAACGCAGCGCGGATCCTGATGTTTTCTGCGGCTACTGATCGTTACGATGGAGATGTAGAGGGAAGGAACGATAAGGGAGGTGATGTGACCGGACTGAGCTACAAGCTTCTCTACAAGGATCCAATCACCGATGGCTACGACGACCGCTTCAAGGTCTTTGCTCTCTACCGGAAGCTGGTGAATCCTGATGAAACCTTCGAGTTTCTTCTCGAGCATGACCCGGTTGCTCCAAAAGACCTGGACACGAAATTCAGGCGTTATGATGCAGAGCTTGGTGAGTCGAATAATTTCGTTTGTGAGAACATCTATGAAGTGACTGTGGTGTTCACTGTGGAATACACCGAACTGGTGGGTGGCAGGCTAGTGACCAAGATAGAGAGGATCCCGGTCATCAGGACGGGTGGTGAGGAGGCTGTGGAGACATTCAGTTTCACTGGGAATGGAATCGAGGCCGATGGCAATGACGACGTTGAGTTCAGCAGGGGTCGAATCTCATCGGTGGATTTGAGTATCACGGTCCTGACTGACAGCGGTATCGCCCAGTTGAGGAGGGGAGGTAACTTTACCGGTTCAGCCCTAGAGAAATTTCTTTCCAAGAACTCCTACCAGTATTCCAAGACGATCCTGCTGCCGCAGCCGTAGCTCGGAGGGGAAGAAGACCCCTTTTCGCAGGCACAGGGGAGCGGTAGCGCCCGTTTGTGAGGGTATCGTATGGCCCGGAGGGTTACAGAAAACGTAGCAGGCTATTTACTTTCCCTCTTGAGGTTGAGCCGTATTTGTTCGCACCCTGCTGACCAGCATGGGATTCAACGCTCTTACATTTCTCGCTCAGGTCAGTGGCGAAGCATCGCACGACACCTTTCGTCTCGTTTCGGTTCTTGTTCTTTCGATTGTCCTTATTCTTGTCCTGATTCTGGCATTCAGGATTCAGGCGTTTGTTAGCTTGCTGCTGGCAGCGATCTTCGTGGGGATTGCCTCTGGCACGATGGAACTTATTGAGGTTGGGGATACCATCAAGGACGGTATGGGTGGAGCGTTGGGCTTCATTGCCACGATCATTGGATTAGGGGCGATCTTCGGACAGATGATTGAGCACTCGGGTGGGGCCCAGAGCCTTGCCAACGGGATGCTGAAGACCTTTGGTGAGCGTCGAGCCAACTGGGCCATGCTGCTTACTGGCTTCCTTATTTCCATTCCGGTATTCCTCGATGTAGGGGTGGTGATTCTCGCTCCCATCATCTATGCGCTGGCGCGTAGGAGCGGGAAGTCCGTCCTTGTTTTCGCCCTGCCGTTATTGGCGGGAATGGCGGTAACTCATGCCTTTGTTCCTCCGACTCCGGGGCCTACGTTTGTGGCTTTTGCTCTTCAGGTTCCCCTTGGCTATGCGATCCTCTGGGGCGTCGTGGTGGGACTTCCTACCGCCCTGATCACCATTCCCCTGTGCCGTCGCCTGGGGGAGAGGTTCCATATTCAACCGCCTCCGGTAGCTGAGGAGGCGGAAGAAGAGCCGGTTAAGACCATTGGGCTTCCTTCGGTATTCACTATCCTTGCAGTTCTTGGCGGGCCAGTGCTCATCATTGTTATTGCCTCATTTGTCGAGGGTTCCATTGCGGCCCGCGTTCCTGATTTTCTGGCAACAGAAGAGGGCAGGACCTTGACCGAAGGAATGGAGAAGAAGGGGTCTTTCGACACGGCTCTCGGCGAACTGAAGAGACAGTCAGCGGTTCCCGCCCAGATAGTTCTTTTTCTAGGGCATCCGATAATCGCCCTTCTGATTGGAACCTGCGTCGCGATCTATGTCCTAGCCATGCGTCGTGGTGTGCGAGGGAACGCTCTTATGGAAGTGGCGACCAAGGCCTTGGGCCCTGCCGGTATTATCATCCTCGTGACAGGCGCAGGAGGAGTCTACAAGCAGATGCTAATCACTACCAAGGTAGGCGATGCCCTGGCCGATATTCTGCAGAGATCGGGGTTTGGGCCCCTGATTCTTGCATGGGTGCTTACCACCATCATCCGAATCGCACAGGGTTCCGCCACCGTAGCGATGGTAACTGGCGCAGCCCTTATCAGCCCTTTTCTGGTGGCAGGGGATTATTCAACCTCACAGCTTGCGCTGGTAACGATTGCTATTGCAGCCGGAGCGACCGGATTCGGGCATGTCAACGACAGCGGTTTCTGGATTGTGAACCGCTACTTCCACATGACGGAACGCGAGACACTCCTGACGTGGACCACACTGCTGACTGTGATCTCTCTGGTTGGACTGGGCATTGCGTCCCTGCTGTGGATGTTCGTGTAAGAACGAACATCCTGCTCTCGCTATCCGAAAAGTCCAGTGAGAGGGGCTCCATCCCGTGCTCCAAGCTGGAAGGGGCGGCGGCTGGGCGACATAAGGGTGAGGTCGTGAGGGACGCCCATCGCAAAACCAATGGTAGCATTAAAGTCTGGTCCACCGACTGGACTCTCGATCACATTTGATCCTGTCTCGTCGGTTTTTCCATAGACCTGACCGCCCTTGATACCTCCTCCTGCAAGAAGATATGAAAAGGCCTTGGGGAAGTGATTCCGTCCGGATCGAGCTTGCACAATCTTTGGGGTTCGTCCGAATTCGGTAGCTACAACCACAAGCGTGCTCTCCAGCAGCCCCTTTCCTTCGAGGTCCTTGAGGAGAGCTGCTAGGGCCTGATCGAGGACAGGGAGCTTCTGTTCACACTGATCGAAATTGTCGTTATGCCAGTCGAATCCGCCGAATTCGACATCAACGAAGCGAACTCCCCGTTCGACGAGTCGCCGCGCAAGAAGCACACCCTTGGAAAAATTATGATCGCCGTAGGCAGAGTGCACCTTGGAGGTTTCCTTCTTGAGGTCGAAGGCCTCGAGATCCTTGCTCTCCATCAGTTTGACGGCTTCTTCGAAAACCTGATTGTAGGCTCGGACATCTTTCTGGCCCTTGTGAAATTGAGCGTCGAATTGCTTGTCCAGGAGCTGTCGGAGGGCCAGTTGTTTATTGAACTGATCTTCGCTTACCTGCCGCAGGCGGCGAACGTTCTGCAGACCGGAGTTAGCGTCTCCGACAGGCAGTGGAGCATACTGGGGTTCAAAAAAACCAGCCGCCGGATGGCCGTTGCCGGATCCGATGGTGACAAAAGAGGGCAGACTTTCATTGGCTCGTGCCTTCAGTCTGGTGATCCATGCTCCATTGGACGGGTGAACAAGGGAAGCTCGCTGAGTGTAGCTCGTCCGCATGAAGTATCTTCCCGGACCATGTGCCCCCTGTGTAGAAGTCATGGAATTTACCAGTGCGATCTTGTCCGCCTGACCTGCAAGTTTCGACATGTAATGCCCAAGTCTGATGCCATCGGCCTTGGTTTTAATCGTTTCGGTCGGGCCCCGAAATTCGTCCGGGGCATCAGGCTTTGGGTCGAACGTGTCGAGGTGTGTCATGCCGCCTGACATGAAGAGGTAAATGACACTCTTAGCTTTACCACCTCCGCCTGCAATTGTGGCGGGATCTGCGGCAAAGGCCGCGGGAGAAAACAGCTCTGCCGCGCTTCCTGCAATGGTGACTCCAAGGCAGCTCCGAGCGGCAGTCGCCATGAAGGACCTACGAGTCACTTCGTCGAGTTTGTTGAAATCAGGCATGATGGGTATTGAGGGGGTGACAAATTACCGAATGACGACTTACTGCACGAAGAGGTATCTCTTCGAAGTTAACATCGCACGAGCGAGAGTGAAAATATCATCCCGGTCCTTTGCGAGCGGAAGGAGATCCTTTTTCTCCGCTGCGGAAGGTCGGCTCGAGTAAAAGGCCAGAAAGAGATATTCCAGCCTCTGTTCAGGATTGGTGATCTCAGCCAGGGCTTCGAAAACCTTCGAGCGTCGATTCTCAGTGTCAGCCGCAACCTGTCCGTTCAGCAGGGTCAGAGCTTGAGGGATCGTTGCATCAGTGTGCGCTGCCTCCGGGCTGTTCCGGTCAGAGCCACCAAATTGACGGATCATGGTGCCGGCACGGAATGGACTGGGGTGTTCCGAAGCTCTCATGTTGAGCTCAGCACGACCGGTCCTTGAATTTCGATTTGTCACGGCACTCATGCCAGACATCGGTTCCTGACTTTTTCTCCCTTCGGCCCGGAGCTGTGTCTGCTGGCGTTTGAGGCGCCGCTCTTCCTGTATCTGTCCAGCTGCCTTGGCCTTGGTGATAGCTATCTGAATCTCGCGGTTTCTTCTCTGGTAGACCCGCCGTTGGTCTTTCATTTCCTGGGCGTCTTGGCCGGACTCAATGAGCTTGCTGGCAGAAAGGTTCAGAAGGGCATCAACCTCACTCTGGTAGTTCTTCCATTTGTATTCGAGGCCCGTATTGACCTTGTCGTCAGTGTTGCCAAAGGCAAGGACCGTAAAGGAATCGTAGAGTTCCTCGGCGGACATGCGCCGAAGCTGGGGGCCGACGAAGTCATGGTCCATTCCCGGGGTTGCTTCCACCGGCGATACCTGACGCTGGAAGAGTCTGGTGTGGTAAAGGATTCTCTCGAAATCCCGAGTCCGATAGCCCACGCCCTTCATGACCCTTTCGATATAGTTGAGAACCTCGGGATGGGAACCTTTCGTCTTTTCGCTCCAGTCGTCTACCGGGTCGACCAGTCCGTGCCCGAAGGTCCGGCGCCAGAGTCGGTTCGCGATGACCTTTGCAAAGTAGGGGTTTTCGTCACTGGTCACCCAGTCTGCGAAAACTTCCCTCCGCTCTTCGGGATTCACCTCCGAAGCCTGAAGGCCGAAAAGAGTTGCAGGCTGAATAACGTCTCCGGGCTTGCCGTCCTTATATTGATAGTCGTCCGGCAGCTTGAGTTGTTGACTCTGGGACTCCACGATTTCGTTCTGATTAAAATAGCGGAGAAGATAACGCATTTCGCCGGTGATTCGTTTCAGGAGATTGCCCCGGGCCTTGGCCCTCGTAGATTTGTTCTTGGATTTGAACGCCCGGTTCATTCCGGGGTGGGTCTTCCGTGAGTGGTCGGCGACTTTGTTCACCAGCTGGCGCGCTTCATCGCTCCGATAAGCGATGCCGCCACTGAAGGCTGCCATTTCGTAATATTCCATCTGGGTCCATGAGTCGAAAGGATGATCATGGCACTGGGCACAGCCGATTTGATGTCCAAGGAAAACCTGAACGGTATTACTGACGTTATCGAGAAGCATGCCACGGTCGCGGAGATAATATCCTACGGCAGGATTCTTCGAGGTATGACCCTCCGCCGAGAGCATTTCGTGAACGATCTTGCTCCACGGCTTGTCAGAAGCGAGGGAGTTTCGCAGCCACACGTGCCAACCCAGACCGTATTGCCCTTCATTTGTCTGCAGGCGGAGCAGGTCGGCAAAATAATTGAAGGCCGAACTGTCGTAGCCTGGAGAGGAGACTAGTTTCTCGATCAAACGCGCCCGCTTGTCCGGCGTCTGGTCGTCCAGAAATCGGGACGCTTCCATTGCGGTTGGGATGCGACCGACTATGTTCAGGTATGTCCGGCGGACGAAGGTTTCCTCTGCGACAATGGGAAGTGGTTGCAATTTCTTGGCCTTGAGGTCCGCTTCGAGGAGCTGGTCGATCTTTGCTGCCGCCTGAAGGATCTCACCGAGCTTGAGAGGTTTAGAGGGCGCTCCTTCAGAGAGGAGGCTGGATGCGACCAGCGCAAGAACGGCACAGGCGATTCGCTTCAGGTTCTGGAAAAGCATTGGATTGAAAGGGATCGGTGGGCTTGTCGGTTCAGGATCAACAGAGGATGAAACACTCCTGAATAAACGGAATTGCGTCAGCCCATATTTCACCGGAAAACTAACTAAAATGGGCTATTGGGGAAAGCTGTATCCTTGGGACTTTTCTTGGCCTCTCCAGCGCGAATCCCCTTAAATACAGGATCTTATTATAACTATCGGTTTTTGGGGCGGAATAGAGGGGGGGCTTATAATCGTGACAGATGTTCTTTAGAACACCACTCTGGAGGGCATGATCACGAAGTTGCACAGCGCAGGCCTGAGGGGCGTGGAAGCCGTAGAAGTAGAGGTGGAAGTGAGTTCCCCGGGGCGGGGGGTGCCCCGAATGACCATTGTGGGTCTACCTGATGCTGCGGTGCGGGAATCTGCCGAAAGGGTGAGTTCGGCAGTCTCTGCTTCTGCGCTTCCCAAGGATGATGGGACGATCACTGTCAATCTTGCCCCCGCCGACCTGAAGAAAGAAGGGCCCTCATTTGATTTACCGATTGCGCTAGCGGTGGTTGCTTGTGCGGAGGGCGTGGTTCTGGACGAAGCTGCCGATTGTCAGATCATCGGGGAGCTTGCCCTTGATGGTTCTGTTCGCCCTGTGAAGGGAATTCTCTCGGCTGCAATAGAAGCAAAGACGAGAGGGAGGAAGAGGCTCCTGGTGCCCCTGGAGAACGCATGCGAAGCGGCTGCGGTAACTGGTATCGAGGTTTTCGGAGTGAGTGGGCTTCGCCAAGCCTGGGGGTTTCTCAGCGGAGAGGAGAAGTTGGAACCTGCGGTGGCACGAATCTCTCCGCAATCTCGGGCAGAGTCCTATTCGGTCGATCTCGGAGAGGTCCAAGGCCAGAAGTATGTCAAGCGAGCTCTCGAAATTGCGGCAGCTGGATCACACAACCTCCTAATGGTGGGGCCGCCGGGAACAGGGAAATCCATGTTGGCCAAGCGCATGCCTTCGATTCTTCCTGAGATGACGGAGCAGGAGGCAATGGAGACAACCCGAATTCACTCCATTGCAGGTCAACTGGAAGCAGGGTCGGGTCTGCTCAGTAGCCGGCCTTTTCGGAGCCCTCATCACACGATCTCGAATGCAGGATTGCTGGGGGGAGGGAGTAACCCGGGACCCGGGGAAATCTCTCTAGCCCATAATGGAGTCTTGTTTCTGGATGAACTGCCCGAGTTTCGTCGTCAGACCCTGGAAGTTCTGCGTCAGCCGCTGGAAGATGGCATGGTGACAATCTCGCGGGCAGCAGGGACTCTGGCCTTCCCCAGCAAGGTGCTGCTGATTGGTTCTTTGAACCCATGTCCCTGCGGTTATTTTGGTGACCCTTCGCGTAACTGCTCATGCTCGCTCCGCCAGGTGGAGAGGTATCGGCGCAAGATTTCCGGACCCTTGCTCGACCGAATGGACCTTCATGTAGAAGTCCCCCTTGTTGAATTCAAGGACTTGTCATCAAGGGTGCCGGCAGAGCTCTCTTCCAGCGTGCGCCAGCGAGTTGGCGAGTGCCGAGAGCGTCAGCGAAGCCGTTTTGGTAACGCGTCCGCAACGCGAGTTAATTCGGAGATGACTCCTGAGGAGGTTCGTCTGTCCTGTGAGATGGATTCGGAGTCCAGCGATCTGATGGAGCACGCGATGAGTCGACTTGGTCTTTCAGCCCGGGGCTACGACCGGATCCTGAAGGTAGCCCGAACGGTGGCGGACTTGGAGGGTTCCCAACGAGTCTTGCCCGAACATTTTCTGGAAGCCATTCAGTTTCGTTCGATGGATCGAAAACTGATAGGTTAGGCATGCTGTTATGTGGGAACTTGGAGAGGGAGGGAGCGCCCGCTTGCCTCGTGCCCCTGTTCGGGGCTACGGTGCTCTATCGATTCTCCCGCTTATTCCTATCGGATGCCCTTGCTCAGCCTTCTAGCTGCGGTGCTCACTCAGGTGCCAGGCTCGGGGGCGGAGGAAAAGGCCTCACTCCCGCGAGCTGCCGAGGAGTCATTCACCCAAAATTTTCTCAAGAGTCATTGCGTGAAATGTCATGGGGCCAAGAACGCAAAAGGAGGAATCCGTCTGGATCACCTCGATCAGCGTATTTCCCTTGGATTCGATTTTGAGACCTGGATGGCTATTCATGAGCAAATACAAGCAGGTCAGATGCCGCCGGAGGATGAGGCGCAGCCAGATAACGACGACCGGCTGAAAGTCTCGTTATGGATTAGTTCTGAACTTAAGAAAGCGCAGAGGTCTGATCGTGGGCGCTACCTGTCAGGGCAGTTCGCCTTTGGAAACCAGATAAGTCACGAGAAGATTTTCGGGGGTAAGGTAGGAGGGCGGTCGTTTTCTCCACCTCGCTTGTGGCGAATGAATCCTAACATCTACAACCGCACCAAACATCGGATCCTTAAACACCATTGGGAGGCGCTGGGGCGGGTGCGCCAGCCATTCGGGATGGATGCAAGGCCCGGATTCAATGATTACGCGGTCAACCTTCATGCAGACTCCGCAACGCTCGAGACCCTTCTGAGGAATGCGCGGACCATTGTCGATCATCAGTTGAGCCGCGATGTCTCTGAGGCTTTTCGTATGGTTTTGGAAGCCGAGAGCCCGAATATAGA
>JAQWTV010000033.1 GCA_029242545.1 Roseibacillus sp. | reverse complement strand
TACGCTCTCCTTCATGTAGAATTGCTCGTAGTTCACTAGCCTTCATCAGATGATTTCTATTGGTTTTCCAGAGTGCGCGCTCTCGAGCGCAGCCTGCACGGTAGCTGCGATATCCCGGGCGCCGGCGGCATTAAGAATGGGCTCACAGTCGAGGTCCAAAGCTTCAGCAAAATTCTGCATAAGCAGGTAATTGTTCTCGTCCGCAATGCGTTGATGTTTGAATTCCTTGGGTTCCTGATTTCGAGCGTATACTGCTACCTCGGGACGTGCTTCGCTGATGACTAATGAGCCCTCACTTCCCAGAAGGTGAAGCTTGATCTCTCCGATGTCGGGATGAGCAGCTGCGCCAATTCGACCAAGCGAAAGAGATCCGACGCAGCCGTTAGCCATCTCAAGGGAGACCGTCGCAAGGTCATCGACTTCGTTGTCAACGTTGGCCTGGTGGAAGTGTGAAGAGGTCCGGGCGAAGACCCGCTTTACGGGTGAGTCGACGAGCATGCTGATATAGGCGAGCGGGTAAATGCCCTCAATCTGGAGTTCTCCGAGTGGCCTGGTGCCCACTCCGCCGTCCGAGCCATCGGCATGAGCCTCCAGTTGGCGCTCCATCCAGTTGATAGGAGGAGCGTCCGGGGCCAGCGAGCCTTTTGGAGGCCCGGCATCCTTGGAGAAATAGAAGTCACAGTGAATGGCTTGTAATTCGCCGATAGCTCCTTTGCTGAGGTTGTCGCGGGCCTCTACCAGGGCAGGAAGAAAATTACGATTCCACACGAGGCACTTGACCCGGTGCTGCGCTACTGAGGAGACGAGATCGTTGCATTCCGTCAGGCTGGGGGAAAGGGGTTTGTCGACCACGATATGCTTTCCGGCTTCTGCAGCCCGGAGGGCGAGATCGCAGTGCCGTTCGGCTTCCGGGCTGACGACAACAAGGTCGCAATCCGCGAGGGCGGTTTCCACATCACGGTGGTAAGGGATGTTGTGCTGATCGGCAAAGAGCTGGTTGCGCTCATGGGTCCACCCGGGGCGATCGGGGTCGTCAGCAACCGCCACAAGCTGGAACCGTGGATGAGCCGCCACGGCGTTAGGCAGGTAGTCATGCTTGACGACGCTCAGGACGAGGGCGCGGTAAATGTGATCAGGCATCAGCTCCTTCGGTTACAGTTGTAAGGGCATTAAGAGTGTCCTCTGGAGTTACATCCCAGGGGCGGTCCTCAATGATCCCGTTCAGGAATTCCTCGAGCATGTTCCTGATGGTTATTATTTCGTTGGCGGGCGGAATAAGAGAGTGAAGGCCGGTTCTCCCAAGGAGGAGGTGGCTGTTTTCATGGTCATCCGCGTAGGCTGCGCCATGAGATCCAATCAGGTGCATGGAGTAGTAGTCGTTGCTTCCGGCACGGTTGGTGGCGATGTCAATAAGGCTCATTCCAGAATCTGGATAGCCCAAGTGTAATTGGAGGTAGTCTGAGCGGGAATGGGAGTGGCGCGAGCTGGGTTTTCCAGAGAAAAACCAGTGGGAGAGGTCTACCTGATGAAAGGCCAGAGAGGTGGGGCAGGTTTCTGCTGTCAGCCAGTGATGAATGCGGAGGAGGCCTGGTTCTCCCAACTGTCCGCGCAACCTGCTTTCCTGCAGTGGGATGACATTTGGTGCGTAACGCCATTGGTGTGCAGGCATGGTGGGTGCCCCCCGCAGCTCACGTAGTTGGTCGAGGCTCAGCTTGTGCGGATGATCGATGAGAGCGGGAAGAGACCGGTCCGGAATCGTATCAGTGACAAGGGCGTCGGCATTCTTTTCGACGGCCTCGACCCCATGCATCCGGGATATTGCCTCGAGATACAGAGTTCTCCTTGGAGAGGTGAGGTTGACTTGAATCTTGAGCATAGCCTTCGATGCTGAGGAGGCAGATTGACGGTGCAGCTGAGCCAGTCCAGTAAAAATCCCTCCCTGTAGATCGCAAGGATGCAATCGAAGATCGACCGGGATGGCGGGTTCCGCTAAGGCCATGTCCATGGCAGATTCTCTCTTTAAAGTGGGCGTGCTGGGAGCCACTGGTTTCATTGGGTCTCCTTACCGGGCAGAGATCAGGGACTGCGAAGAGGCCGAGATTGTAGCTGTCTGTGCCCGGCGGAAGGACTTGCTGGCGAAGGCTGGGCACGAGGATGGGGCCCGGCTTATAACCGAGGACTGGAGAGAGGTGGTGGAGCACCCAGACGTAAATTTTGTCGTTGTTGGGACGCCTGACGCCCTGCATCACGAGGCGGTGGTGGCCTGCGCGGCGCAGGGGAAGCACCTGCTATGCGAAAAGCCAGTGGGAATGAACGCTGCAGAGGCGGAGGAAATGTGGGGGCTCTACCGTGAGGCCCAGCCTGTGCTCGCTCACTTTGTGCCCTTCTGGACCCGCATGGTGGGTGTTTTTGAGACCGCAAAGGATATCGTAGCATCTGGAGAGCTCGGGAGGATCGTTTCAACGGTATTCCGCTGGCAGAACCCCCGACCTGCTGCCATGCCACTTACCTGGAGGGATGACCCCGGGCTGTCATCTGCCGGGACAATTGCTGACGTGGGATCGCATGCCTACGATGTCGTGCGCTGGATTATTGGAGCGGAAGCGGCCAGTGTGCTTGCCCACGGTGAGACCCTGATGCCTTCCAAGGCTGATCTTGGAGCAATCAACTTGGAAGAGGCGCTGGAGTTGGGAGGAGGCGAAACCTCCGCAGGGGGGAATGCCCGGAAGGGTGGGACGGTTGATTACGCTAGCCTTTCTTGCCGGTATACCAATGGAGCGGTGGGGAGTTATCTCCTTTCTCATGCCACGTTTCTCCGTAAGCATCTCGCGCCCGAACTTGAATTGCATGGCACGTCAGCCTCTCTCAGCGTGGATCGTTGGTCTGGAGAGGTGGTTATGGTTTCTCCTGATCAGGAAAGGCGCATCGTTAAGAAGGCGCCGGATGAGGGTTTTGGGAACCGGTTTGGCAAATGGGTATTCCCCTCGCTGGCGCCAATCGTTCGGGGAGAGGCGCAAACGGGAAGTCATCCTGACCTTGAGGACGGGTGGATAGCGCAGAAGTTTACCGATGCGGCGGCGAAGTCGGTGGAGAATGGCTGCTGGGTGAAGGTTTGAAGGGCTTTTCTTGTTTTGAGGGCCTGCCGCCTCAGGCCCTGATGCTTGAGCAAAGCAGGCAGCCTGGCAGGAATTTGGTTGTTTAGGCTTTATCTGCAGCGAAGGCACGCGAGGATCCGGGCTCACGCTGCACTTGATTCCGATGAAAAGTAATCGCTGGTCCTCTGGTCACCTGTTCCTCCTGATCTATGTCACTCTGATCCTCTCCTCATACTCGGAGGAAAACTGGTCTCAGTTCAGGGGGCCGCACGGCATGGGGCATTCCCTTGCCAAGGATACCCCTCTGAAGTGGTCTTCTGAAGCAGTGGCGTGGAAGGTGCCATTAAAGGGTAAGGGCCAGTCTTCGCCGGTAAGCTGGGGCAATAAGATTTTTCTGACAGGAGGTTCCGATAATGGTCGTGAGCGCTATCTCTATTGCTTGGATAGCAGGAATGGAAAGTTGCTCTGGAGCAGGACCATTGCGTGCTCTTCCCCTGAGAAGCCCCACCGAATGAACAGTTACGCGACTCCGACTTGCGCCACGGATGGAGAGCGGGTAGTGGCTTTTTTTGGTCCAGCTGGCCTGCATTGCTATACTCTCGAGGGAGAGAAGATCTGGTCGAGGCAGCTTGGTAATTTTCCGGGTCCGTGGGGTGTTGCAGCCTCCCCGGTCATCGTTGATAACATGGTGGTTCAGAATTGTGATGCGGAAGGGGCGTCCTCCCTGGTGGCATTCGATTTGAGTAGCGGCGAGGTATTATGGCAAACCGCCCGTAAAAACAAACCGCGTGGAGGTTGGAGCACGCCTGTGTTGATCGAGACGGGCGCAAAGAGGGAGCTTGTGCTTAACGGAGAGTTTGGAGTCAGGGCGTATGATCCCGCCAAGGGGCGGGAGTTATGGTTCTGTGAGGGCTTTAACGGTAGGGGTTCACCTATTCCTGCTTTTTCAAACGGTCTTCTCTACGTTGTCAACGGCAAGCCAGGGGATACCTATGCGGTGAAGCCTGGTGGGTCGGGGAATGTGACGAAGTCGCGCATGGCGTGGCACGCGCCTCGCCGGGGGGGGCGAGATCTGCCTTCTCCTGCGGTTGTGGGAGATTTCCTTGTGGTCGTTTCGATGTCGGGATTAGCGACCTGCTACGATACGGGA
>JAQWTV010000021.1 GCA_029242545.1 Roseibacillus sp. | reverse complement strand
GCTAAGAAACTGTGGCCAATCTCCGTAGTCTGAGTTAACTAAAGAAGTTCATGGGTGCATACGATTTCGATATCCCGGTGACCTTCAGGCATCGCATTCGTTTTACCAAGGATGCCTTTGCGGAAGGTAACAGTGCGCTGGCAGATTTGCTGGAGGCAGAGCGTGAGCGGAAAGTCATCGTCTTTCTGGAGAGCTCACTCGACCAGCTGTTCCCCGGTCTCCAGCAACAGATCCAGAGCTATCTGGAAACCCAGACCAATCTCACGCTTACCGAGATCGTTATCATGGCGGGTGGAGAGGACTGTAAGATCAGTAAGACTCAGATCATGGATGGGATTATCCCGATCGAACGTAATGGGATCGACCGGCATTCCTATGTCTTCTGTATCGGAGGCGGAGCCTTTCTGGATGTGATCGGTCTTTCCGCGGCAACTGCGCATCGTGGCGTGCGCCTTGTACGTTTTCCGACCACCACCCTCGCTCAGGATGACAGTGGGGTGGGGGTGAAAAACGGGATCAATGCTTTTGGAAAGAAAAATTTCATTGGTGCTTTTGCGGTTCCCTATGCGGTCGTGAATGATTTTCAGTTTCTCTATACGCAAACTGCCCACAACAATCGCAGTGGGCTCTCAGAGGCGGTAAAGGTTGCCTTGGTCAAGGATGGCGCGTTCTTTGTCTGGCTGGAGGAGAATGTTGAAGGTCTCAACGCTCTTGAACCCGCCGCGCTGGAGGAAGCGGTGGAGAGATCAGCGATCTTGCATGCCAGGCACATCGCTCTCGGAGGTGACCCCTTTGAGACAGGTAGCAGCAGGCCCCTGGATTTTGGTCACTGGACCGCTCATAAAATGGAGCAGTTGACCGACTTCGAACTTAGTCATGCTGATGCCGTCTCGGTTGGAGTTGCTCTGGATACCCTTTATTCCGCGCGCTGCGGGTGGTTGTCGGAAGAGGATGCGTGGCGTGCAGTCGGACTTTTGCAGAGATTGCAACTACCTGTCTGGCATGAGTCCCTGGAACTCCGCGATGAGCAGGGGCGCCGCCTTGTCTACAGGGGCCTCGAGGAGTTTCGCGAGCATCTGGGAGGAGAACTGACCGTTCTCATGCTGGAAGGAGTTGGGCAGGGTGCAGATCGACATTCAGTTGACGAGTCCCTGCATGAGGCATGCATCGACGAATTGAAAGAGGCGTCTCAGCGGAGCGCACCAACTTAGCCGGGAGTCAAGCCGGTGGACTCTCGATGAAACGTATTGCTGTCTTGAACGTGGTGGGCCTCACAAAGGGCCTGATCACGAGAAACCTGCCGCGCATCAGAAGAATTGCCGAGAATTTAGAATCGACGAGCTTCGCTCCGGCGTTTCCCGCGGTAACTACTACCGCTCAGGCTACTTACCTGACTGGCACTTCTCCTGCTGATCACGGAATTGTGGGAAACGGTTGGTATGAGAGGGAAGATGCTGAGGTTCGGTTCTGGAAACAGAGTAATCATTTGATCCGCGGGGAGAAACTCTGGGAGGCTATCCGCAGGGAGCAGAGTGATTTCCGCTGCGCCAAGATGTTCTGGTGGTACAACATGTATTCCAGCGCAGACTGGTCTGTGACTCCGCGGCCGATGTATCCTGCCGACGGGAGAAAGGTATTTGACGTCTACGCGCATCCCCCCGGGTTACGGGACGATCTGGTAGGAGAGTTGGGGGAATTTCCCTTTCCGAGCTTCTGGGGTCCCCGGGCAGGGCTTCCCAGTTCCCAATGGATTGCTGATTCTGCCCGTTGGATCGAGGAACGGGAGCAACCGGACCTCAATCTGGTATATCTCCCTCACCTTGATTATGGACTGCAACGATGGGGGCCTGAAGCTCCAGAGATGACCGAAGAATTTGAAGGAATTGATCGGCTCGTTGCTGAACTCGTTTCCTTTTTTGAGGGCAGAGGGGTGGAGGTCGTTCTTCTCTCAGAGTATGGCATCTCGAAGGTGCAGAAGCCAGTACACCTAAACCGAATCTTCCGAGAAAAGGGATGGATCCAGATCAAGGAAGAACTGGGCCTCGAGTTACTGGATACGGGAGCTTCCCGGGCTTTCGCGGTGGCGGATCATCAGGTCGCCCATGTCTACGTGCAGGATGATTCGATCCGGAAGCAGGTGCGGCAGGTGGTGGAGTCCGTTGAAGGTGTGGCCGAAGTCAGGGAAGGCTGCTTCGGTCAAGGAATAGGGCAACAGCGGGGTGGAGATTTCGTGGCGGTTGCGTCAACCGATGCGTGGTTTACCTATTATTACTGGGTTGACGATGCCTTAGCTCCAGATTTTGCACGGACCGTCGATATTCACCGCAAGCCTGGTTATGATCCGGCGGAACTTCACCTCGACCCTGCTCTCAGCCTGCCCCGGGCCCGGGTAGCGGCATTTCTTCTCCGGAAGAAACTTGGGTTCCGGGCGTTGCTTCCGGTGATTCCCCTTGATGCATCCCTAGTCCGTGGTTCGCATGGCCGGGACGATGTCCCGGAGGACGAACAACCGGTCCTGATCGGTCCGGGGGCCAGCTCGGTGTCCTCTGCAGAGGGCGTCTTTGCCTACCTCAAGTCACGGTGCCTGAGATGAAAGCGCTCACCCCTGAGATCGAATTCTGCCGGAAGACCCTGAAATCGTGGGAGAAGTTGAGACTTCTCTACAATGGAATCCTACTCTTTCCCGGGGTTGCCCTCCTCTGGCGGATCCTTCACCTGCAAGGGGAGGCGGATGCGCAGTCCCCCCCCGGCATGGGGTTCTCCTTCATGGATCCAGTGGATCTTGTCGTCCGGGCCGTGCTCTTCGGAATCTGCGCAAATATCTGCTTTTGTCTTGGGCCCTATACCGAGTTTGTCATCACGGCTCTGGGCTTTCCTCTCAGCGCCCGGAGGATCCGTCACTTCCTTTTTGGAGCAGGGCTCATGATTTCCCTCGGAGGTATCATGCTCGTGTGGTTCATGCTGGAACTGTCTTCCCAGTTCCCTGCCCCTCCCTGAGCAGGACTCATGGGGAAGCCGTCAAGCTGACGGGAGTCCCTCTGCGTTTCTCAAAAAGAAGTGTTTCCTGGTAGCCTGTTTCCAGTGCTAGTGCGGTAGCACGGTCAAAGTCGCGGGCTACCTCTCCCGGGGCGTGAGCATCAGAGCTTAGGAGAAGCGGAATGCCGGCGCTGCAGGCAAGGCTGAGGAAATCGGCGGCGGGGTACTGTTCCTCACAGGGCTTATGCCATCCCGTAGTATTTAATTCGATGGCACAGTTCCCCCTCTTAATGGCGTCGATGGCAGGTTCGTAAAAGCGATGGAGATCACCATTCGGGCGATGAGAGAATTTCTTGATCAGGTCTGGGTGACCCAGAAAATCGAAAAGACCACTCAGGGCCATAGCGCAGTATTGCTCCCAGTAGAGGGTCCACGCTTGTTCGACTTCAACTTCCTCCCAGGATTTCAGGCGGGAGGGGTTGTCAAAATTCCAGCCGCCAAGGTAGTGGACGGATCCAATCAGGTAGTCCCACTCCGCTCGCTGGGTAAGTTCGGTGATCCATTGCTCGCATCCTGGAAGCCAGTCACATTCAAGACCAAGGCGGACCGGAATCCGGCCCTGAGCGTAATCACGAGCGGTATCAACCCAGTTGAAGTATGCCGGTAAGTCAGAGGAAAGCATCCTCCACTCGTCAAATGGCTCCTCTTGAACCGGAGCGTGGCAAGATACTCCATACTCGGTTAGACCTGCTTTAAGGGCCGCAGCGACATACTCCTGCGGTTCACCCACAGCGTGGTGACAGAGTGGGGTATGGGTGTGGTAGTCAGCCGGCATACGAAATCTTTTTCGCCAGAGGAGCCTTTGGCGTTGTGGCTTGGGAACAGGAATACTAGGTTTGAGGTGCGGCGCAAGGAAAGGGCCATGTCAGAGTCAAGCGAGCAAGCACAGGTTTCGGCAGGAGACGTATTTACGCAGTCTCTTGTGCCAAAGTTGCAGAGGCATCCTAAGAGGATCGTATTTACGGATGGCGCTGACGAGCGTGTCCTGCGAGTGGCCGTAAGGATGGTGGAGAGCAAGGTTGGAATTCCGATCCTGCTGGGAAACCGGGATGAAATTTATCGACTGGCCAGCGACCGTGGGATCAGCCTTGATTTTGTCAAAGTGCTGGACCCTTCAACCGCCGGTGACTTTGAGGTCTTCTGTGAGTTTCTTCGGCGCACCGAGCACATGCGAGGGGTTGAAATTTCCAATCCGGAAGAGATCCTCCGGCAGCCAGCCTACTTTGGAGCAATGATGATCCAGTATGGTCAGGCCGATGGCCTGGTCGGGGGGAACCAGAGCTATCCAGCGTCCATCTTCCGGGCTCTTCTTCATCTTGTCAAACCGGTGCCGTCTGTTCCCAGAGTGTTCTCTGTTGCGATTCTCTCGGCCTCACATCTGGCACACTTTGGAAGGGAAGGAGTGCTCTTTCTCGCCGACTGCGGTCTTAATGAAGAGCTTTCCAGCAAACAGCTTGCGGCGATTGCGGTCGAAACCGGCCACCTTGCACGGATCTATCTAGGTCGTCGCCCGCGGGTTGTTCTTCTTAGTCACTCCACCAAGGGTTCAGCATCGACTTCCTCAGGACGCGAGGTTCGTGTCGCGACAGAAATAGCTCGTCAGCAGGTTGACCCTGAAGAGGTAGAAATCGATGGAGAGCTGCAGGCAGACGCGGCGCTTGATCCGCTTGCATCGGAGATTAAAATTCCTAATGCCGAGTTTAAGCAGGCCGCGGATGTCCTAGTCTTCCCGAACCTGGACGCTGCAAATATTACCTTGAAGCTTCTCACCCACGTGGGAGGAGCAAGCGCATACGGACAGTTTATTCTTGGTCTGACCCGCCCTGCCGCTCAGATCTCCCGGACGATGGATGAGGAAAGCATTTATGGGACGGCCCTCGCGGTGGGAGTTGAAGCGATCAAGTATCACGAGCTTTACCCCGAGGGAGAAGCTTGAGGCGGGCCGTAGTCAGGACTTGCCGATTCGCTCAAGCCACTGTGCCAATGCGAGACGGACTTCAGGCCCGATGTCATCTGCAAAAGGCTCGTGAAGAGCATCAGGGAATTCCCGGAGGGTAAGGGCTGGAATCTCCAAACCCTCCAGAAGATTCTGAAGGTGCCGGGGAGAGCAAATGGAATCCCTGAGTCCCTGCGTCAACAGTAAGGGTATCTGCGGGGGGCACGTCCGGAAGGCTTTCCGGACGTGCCTTGCGGCCTGAATCAGGGTGTGGCCCCAACTAGAGGAGATGCGGGAATGTATCCTATTTGAGTGGCCTTCTCTTACATGAGCCTCAGGGAGTGCGCTGCACAGATCGTGAGAGACACCCGTCGACACCGTAAGTTTTGGATAAAAGCGAGCAATGAGCCCAGCAAGCCGAATAAGAACGGGGTTCTGCCCTGTCTCCGGTCTTAGAAGGGGAGAGCTTATCCATGAAAACCGATACAGTCGGGGTCGTGCAAGAATCTCCCGGAGGGCCAGAAGGCCTCCAGCGGAGTGTCCAATGATCCCCAACTTCGTATCTTCGGCCCCGGTGAGCTCACGACAGCGATGGCGATTGGATGCAGAAATCTGGTCAACGATTTCAATTCCTGGGATATGACCTCGTTTCCCCTCAGAGTAGCCATGGCCTGGAAAGTCCGTTGCCACACAGATTATACCCTTTTGAAGAAAGGGCTGTAGGAAGTCACCATATCTCCCAGCATGGTCTCCCTGGCCGTGTAGAAGGAAAGCA
>JAQWTV010000153.1 GCA_029242545.1 Roseibacillus sp. | reverse complement strand
AAGGAGCTCCTTGCTGATAAGGAGAACTACGCAGAGCACTGGGTGACATTCTGGAATGATAGCCTGCGAAACAGTTATACTCGGCAGTATCATGGGGGAGGAGGAAAGCCGATCACAGGATGGCTGAAGTCCGCTCTGATGAAAAATAAGCCTTACGATCAATTCGTAAGGGAATTGATCAACCCCGTTGGTGGGTCCGATGGGTTTATCAACGGTGTTGCCTGGAGAGGTACAGTTAACGCTTCGCAGGTAACGGAAATGCAGGCGGCTCAGAATGTGGCGCAGGTTTTCATGGGACTGAACATCAAATGCGCCTCCTGTCATGATTCCTTCATCAATGACTGGACTCTGAAGGAGACGTATTCATTCGCGGCAATTTTCGCTGGTGGGCCACTTGATATTCATCGTTGTGATAAGCCTACCGGAGAAAAGGCAGAACCTGCCTTTCTTTATCCAGAGCTCGGCACGATCGACCCAGGGGCGCCTCCGGAGAAACGGGTGGAGCAGCTCGCGGAGATCATGACCTCTCCGGGAAACGGACGAATGGCCCGCACGATGGTTAATCGGTTGTGGGCTATTTTCTTTGGCCGTGGACTGGTCGAGCCTGTCGACGAGATGGACAACCCGGCTTGGAATGCTGACCTGCTGGACTGGCTTGCTGTTGACTTGGCGGAGAGCGGGTATGACCTGAAGCACACCATGAGTGTTCTTCTTAATTCTCGTGCCTACCAGAGGCCGGCGGTATCTCTGGATGAGGAAGAGGACGATTTTGTCTTCCGGGGTCCAGTGGTCCGTCGGATGTTCGCTGAGCAGTTTCTTGATGGATTGGACCAAATCATTCTGGCAGCAAAGGGTTCGCCGGCGGCAGCGCGTGGAACCGGGCGTAAGCGTGCTGGTTCGCGAAATCTCGACCGGTTGATGCGGACGCTGGGAAGGCCCAAGAGGGACGTGGTAGTAACCCGCCGGGAATCAAGGGCTACCACCGCGCAGTTCATCGAATTGGCTAATGGCAGGTCCGTGGCCGACCTGGTAGCGAAGGGGGGAAAGGAATGGCTTGATTCAGGGCGGACTCCGCCAGCTCTGGTAGAGGATCTGTTTGTGAGTTCGTTCGCTCGGGCTCCTTCGGACAAGGAGCTGGAATCGGCGTTGGAGATTATCGGCCGACCCGTAACCGCACGTGGGGTAGAAGATTTGTTGTGGATGCTGGTAATGCATCCGGAATTTCAGTTAATTCACTGAGCGACTGTGTAGAGCTCTAAGGCTATGACTAACCCAAAAAACCGCCGCGATTTTCTCTCTTCAGCCTCGGCCGCGACCCTTGGCGCATTGGCTGCAGGTTACCCATCGAGCAGCGCTCTTGCAAAGCCGGGTGGGGCACCTCTCAACTCCACGGCAGATACAGTGATCGTGCTGTGGATGGGTGGAGGGATGGCTAGCACAGACACTTTCGATCCCAAGCGCTACGTTCCTTACGAAAAGGGTTTGGATCCGAAGAGAGTTCTCTCCACCTTTCCGGCAGTCGATACCGTGGTGGATGGTCTCCAGTTTACGGAGGGTCTAGAAAAGATCGGTCGGGTGATGGATCGGGGAACTCTGATCAAGACATACCAGGCAGCGGATCTGGGATTCATTCTTCACAGCCGGCATCAGTATCATTGGCACACAGCCTACGAGCCCCCGCTCACCGTGGCTGCGCCTCATATCGGATCATGGGTATCGCGCACTCTGGGACCATTGAATCCCGATCTTCCGGCCTTCATCGATATTGGACAAACGTTCGATGGTGGCGAAAAGGAATCCCTCAAGGCCTTTCATACCGCTGGATTTCTTGGCAGTGAGTTTGGGCCATTCTTCCTCGTGGAACCCGACCAGGCCGTGGAGGCTGTTAAGCCTCCCCCAGGGATGAGTGATGAGCGTTTTTCGAAGCGCTATCAGGCTTATAAGAAGCTTCTGGCTGACAGTCCGATCCAGCAGCATGGATCTGAGTACCAACGTGGTTCCCTGTTGAAATCGATCGATAATGCGCACCGTCTGCTTTCCAGTCCCAAGGCTCGCAAGGCTTTTGATCTGAGCCTCGAACCAAAGGAAAGCTACGATACATATAAGGTGGGTGGACGTTTTGGACTGGGGTGTCTGCTTGCCAGGCGCCTTACCGAGGCTGGGGCCCGCTTCATTGAGGTTACCCACGGGTATTACCCATTTAAGTATTGGGACACCCACGATAATGGGCACACCAGAATGAAGGAGCTTAAGCAGATGATCGACGCTCCAATCGCTCAGCTAGTCCTCGACCTTGAGGAACGTAAGCTCTTGGATCGAACCCTGATTGTGGTGGCCAGTGAATTCAGCAGGGACATGATGATGGAGGGTAAGCCCGAGAAAAGAGTGAAAGATCAGGTGAACGTGCCTCCGAAGATTGATGGGCCTCAGCATTATGGAATGCATCGCCATTTCACTGGAGCAGGAAGCGTTCTTCTCTTTGGTGGTGGAGTCAAAAAGGGTTTTGTCTATGGGGAGACTGCGGATGAACGTCCCTGTACCACGGTGAAGAACCCTGTAAATACCCAGCAGTTGCATGCCAGCATCTATCGCGCGCTTGGTATCCCTCATGATCATCACTATGCGGTTGAGCAGCGGCCCTTCTATGTAACTCCGGATGGGGTTGCCGAGCCGGTCATGGACCTTTTCGGCTAAGAACGAGGAGCAGAGTAAGCTGGGCGTGGATTGCTGCTCGGGTGCACTGACTGTGTCCTGAGGGGCCTGTAGCAGGGTTCGGTCGGATTTGGGTCGCTTCATAGCATCAGGATAAAATTCTTGCGCGATCAGTAACGGTTCCTAGCGTGGTTCCTCCATGACCACTAAACTTCTTTCTGCTTCACTCGCCGCGATCCTTATAATGTCAATGGCTCCTGCCGAAGAGGAGGGCAAGGAACTCTATGTTAACGGAGTGATCGACTTGGGAATCGTAGTTCGCGATCTTGACCAGTCAGCCAAGTTCTACGCCGACGTTGTGGGACTCAAGGAAGTCAATGGTTTCAAGGTGCCCGGGAAGGTTACCGGTGATTTTGGTCTGACCGACAATCAGGATGTAATTGCCCGGGTCTTTGTCGCGGTGGATGCCGCTGGCAAGCCTGCGTCAAAGCTTAAAATGATGGCGTTCCCCAAAGCTCAGGGTAAGAAGCCAGATCAGAAATTTATCCACAGCACGCTGGGGGTTTCTTACCTGACCCTGTTTGTTACCGATATGGATGCCGTTATGACTCGTCTTAAAGAAGCTGGAGTGAAAACCCTTGGCAAAACTCCGGCGCCCATCGGCGGTCCAAATTTCCTGACTGTATTCAGAGATCCAGATGGAAACTTTATTGAGCTGATCGGTCCATCCAAGCAGAGCGAATAGCGGAGAAAAATAGGAGCCCATGTGGGCTGCACCACGGGACGTCATTTCTGCTCTGGTCTCCCGGTATCGGGTAGTGCGAATGCTACAAGCATTCCTCCGCGGGGGCGGTTGGATTTTCCTCCGCCAGCAGAGATGACTACGTATTGGCGTCCGTTTGCCATGTAGGTGCTGGGGGTGGCATTTCCTCCAAAGGGGAGCTTTGCCTGCCATAGGATTTCCCCGGTATCCTTATCGAAGGCTCGGAAGGTTTCATCGGCGGTAGCACCGATGAAGATCACCCCGCCGGCGGTGACAACCGGTCCTCCGTAGTTTTCTGTTCCTGTGGGAGGGATTCCTCTTTTGGTGAGTTCAGGATATTCACCAAGGGTTACCTTCCACTTGATCTCACCTGTGTTGAGATCCACCGCGTTAAGAGTGCCCCAGGGGGGCTTGATAGCGGGGTAGCCTTCTGTGTCCAGATACCTTCGGAATCCGCCAAAGGCGTAGGAGGGTTGGCCTTCATTCTCCGGTTGTTCTCCACTGCGCGACGGCACATTGAGGACGTAGTCGAGAATAGCCTTGCGCTTGTTCTCAGGCATGGAGGCGTAGGGGGGCATCCTGCCAGCGCCCTCACGGGTGATTTTTTCGATTTCCGCCCGTGATTTTCGTTTTCCGATATCAAGGAGAGGAGGAAAACCTGCTGGTAGGTTGCCCTTGCGGTCAACTCCGTGGCAAGCGCTGCAGTTGACGAGGTAGTCACGTTCGCCACCGGCTAGTCCGGTGCCGTCGGCACGCTTTGTTTCAATCATCTGTACGATCCACGGCATCTCGTTGATGTTGACGTAGTAGATGCCGTCAGGGTCTGCTGCTCCACCACCCCACTCCATTCCTCCATCGAAGCCCGGAAACATGATGGTCTCCTTCAGGCTGGGAGCAGGAAAGGGGCCAAAATTAGGGGATGCGCGGATGCGGTCGAGAGTGAGCTGGTGTGTGGCCGGAGAGATATTGGACGCGTCAGCTTCAGTGTAACGCTGGCGCATGAGAGGTAATGGCTTGGTGGGAAATGGCTGGGTAGGCCATGCTTGTTCTCCCACGAGGTCTGACTGGGGAACAGGACGCTCCTCGACAGGCCAGAGAGGCTGTCCCGTGACACGGTTGAAGACAAAGAGTAGTCCATGCTTCGTTCCCTGTGCTACAGCATCGATCTTTTTCCCACCATGGGTGACAGTCAGGAGGACGGGAGGGCAGGCTAGGTCCTTGTCGAGAAGATCGTGATGGACGATCTGGAAATGCCAGATCCGTTTTCCGGTAGCGGCATCGAGAGCAAGCAGGCAATTGGCGAAAAGATTCATGCCATGACGTTTCCCCCCGTAAAAGTCGGGTTCGGCGGTCTTGGTGGCAACGTAGACAATACCCCGTTTTTCATCTAGGGACTGACCACACCAGGGCATGGTCCCCGTTGCATTCTTCCAAGCGTCGGGTGGCCAGGTCTCGTATCCAAACTCCCCGGGGCGGGGAATGAGGTTAAAAATCCATCGACGTTCTCCAGTCCGAACATCGTAGGCTCGAACAGCACCTGGGCCGCCAACCCCTCCCACGATAACAAGATCCCGGTAGATTACTCCCGGGGTATTGAGTCCCGATCCGAGGTTGATAGATCCATTCTCACCGAATTCCCGAATGGTTCTGCCGGTGTCAGGATCCACGGCGAAAAGGTGCCCCTTAACGCCGGTAAGGAGTCTGCGTTCTCCGCCCTTGTCGTTTTCCCAGTAAACAAGGCCACGCTGGCGTTGTCGGCCGCGCCCGGTCTTTTCCTGGCCTGGATCCCATTTCCAGAGGGTCTTTCCTGTAGCTGCGTTGAGAGCCACGATCTCGCGCGTTGCCGTGGGTGTATAGAGAATCTCCCCGATGATCAGGTTATTGGCCTGATATTCTGATTTGTGACCAGTGTCGTACTGCCAC
>JAQWTV010000152.1 GCA_029242545.1 Roseibacillus sp. | reverse complement strand
TTGCGCGGCAGACGCCAGAATTCCAAGGCCAAGGATGAGAGACCCGGAGGTCCGTCTGATGGTAGTAGCTGTCATTCTCAGTTTTTGGAGTTAGTCCCTTCAAGGAAGTTAATTATTACAGTTTCCTTAAAGGCGGTGAGGGTTTTATCGAGATTGCGTCTCAACAACAATAAGATTCCCTAATATACCCCTGTTTTATTTATAACGCATTTATTATTAGCGCTTTGTAATATCGTTTTTCGCCGTTTTTAGACGGGATTTTTTTCAAATAGCTTAGGAAATAGGCCTTCCTCGCCCCAAATTCGGCTTTCTCCCTCACTCTCAGGTCACCGTATAAAGAGGGCGAAACCCTCTCATCCGTAAACAGGTGCCGGTAGTTTGCCTTTTCGCTCTGCCAGTCCCGCCTCAAGGTGGTTGCATGCCCCGCCTCCTCACCCTCGTTTTATGTGGAAGCAGTCTTTGCTGGACCATTTACGCCCAGGACAAAGCGGCCCTTCGGCAGGGGGGGCACTTCAAACCCGGGGAAGCGGTCCTCGAGCTCGACAGGATTGCCTCCAAGACCCCCGACCTCGCGGCATGGACCAAGCGACGCGCCGCTGTGCGTAAGGGCATCCTCAAGGGGGCTGACCTTCACCCCCTCCCAAAGAAAACCCCACTCAACCCCCTCCGTCATTCAAAGCGCAGGCACGACGGATACACGGTAGAAAACGTGGCACTCGAAACTGCACCCGGGCTTTTCCTTTGCGGAAATCTCTACCTCCCCTCCGGGCAGCCGAAGAACATGGCGGCGGTTCTTTGCCCTCACGGACACGCCCGAGACCCCGCCTATGCGAAAGAGGGGAGGCTACGACCGGAGATGCAATACCGTTGTGCTACCCTCGCGAGGATGGGTGCCGCCGTTTTTTCCTACGATATGATCGGCTACTCGGACTCGCGTAAATTGGGATGGAATCACAATCACGGAAAGCAGGTCCTCGGTTTGCAGTGCTGGAACAGCATCCGCGCTCTTGACTTCATTCTCTCTCTCCCGGGAGTCGACCCCTCCCGGGTTGGAGTCACCGGCGCCTCGGGAGGAGGCACCCAGACCTTCCTCCTGACTGCTCTCGATGACCGGGTCACCGCCTCCGCTCCCTGTGTCATGGTCTCGGCGCATTTCTTCGGTGGGTGTGCCTGTGAGAGCGGGGTTCCGATCCACGTGCGTCCATCTCACATCACCAACAATACCGAAATCGCAGCGCTTTGCGCTCCGAGGCCGATGTTACTTATTTCGTGCGGGGGCGACTGGACCTCTCATACGCCTCAGGTTGAATTCCCTTTCGTGCGACGTATCTACGGAATGTATGGCCGGAGTAATCTTGTCGAAAATGCTCACCTTCCAGATGAGGGCCACGACTACGGAGCCTCCAAGCGGCAGGCGATGTATCGGTTCTTCGAAAAACACCTCAAGTTGTCACAGGGACTGCAGTGGAAGAACCAGGAGGATGCGACCATGAACGAGTCCACGGTGCTCCTGGAGTCTCATCAAACCCTGCAGGTCTTCACCGAAAAGCATCCTGTTCCCCCGCATGCCCTCAAACCAAACTCACCTGTAACCTTCTCCCGCTAGGCGACCGTTACCTCCCCTGAAAAGAAGCGGTCTACCCGGAACCTTCTTATAAGGGGCAGGCTCCTCGCCTACGGGTCATAGCTGATTTAACTAGACATCACGGGTCCTCTCGGCCTGAAGAATTCATGCTCAGCGGCAAATCCTTACTCATCACCGGCGGAACTGGTTCCCTCGGAAAAGAATTGACCAGAACCATCCTATGAGTTGACCGAATCCCAGACGGCATCCCGAATATTTCGTCGCTCCCTCTTTGCCTCGGCTGATATCAAGACTGGTGAAGCCCTTACCGCACAGAACGTGTGCTCCGTCCGGCCGGGCAATGGACTCGCCCCCAAACACCTTCCGGAGATCCTGAGGAAAAAGGCTACTCAAGACATCCCTCTAGGCACGCCCCTCGATTGGGGCTTACTCGACTGAGGACAACTCAACACCCCTGCCCCGAAACCGCTCCGTGCTATCTGCTGGACCCCTTCCAGTCCCGCCAGAGCCACCGCATGGTCTCTGGGAAAATTGCTCCTCCGTGCTTCCCACTGTGCCCCCCTTTGCCCCAGACCGTCTTGAAATCATACTTACGAAACAGGAGAGCCTTCTCCATCTGAAGATTACTCAACCACCAGTTCCCATGGGCGTTATCCAAATCGTTGGAACCATCCTGCAGGAACACACGCAACGGCTTTTTCTCTCCCTTTCGGATCAAGGCCGGATAGACATGGCCGCCGCGGATATTGGTAAAACTCCCGATGTGGCTCACGACCTTTCGAAAGAGGTCTGGCCGCTGCCATGCAGCCGTAAAGGCACAGATCCCTCCCGAACTCATTCCGCAGATTGCCCGCATGGAGGGATCTTCTGAGAGATTGTGATCCTTTCTGACCTCATGGAGAATTTCCTTCTCGAGGAAGGTCACATAACCGGCATTGAGAGAGTCGTATTCCACACTCCGGTTCCTTTTCACCCCCTCCGGAGCTTTCCAACCCTGCCGGCCCTCAATCTTATCTGTAAAGAGTCCCGGATTGAGAAAAATCCCGATCGTCACCGGCATAGCGCCCTGATGAATCAGGTTGTCAAATACGATTGGTACGCGCAGGTCACCCGCCTCGCTCACGTAGGCATGACCGTCCTGAAACACCATCAGGGCGGCAGGCTTGGCGCCGTCATATTGCGCGGGAACGTACAGATACCACTGCCGCAAGGTGCCATCGAGGATGGTGCTTCTCCACTCATGCCGGGTCACCTTGCCTCTGGGAATACCATCATGACGCTTCGAGTCGGGTCCGAGATCAAAAGATGGTTGTTTCTCCTCGTCGCCATGAAGCGGGGACAGACAGTTGCAGATCAGCAAGAGGGCGACGACGTTTTTACGACTCATGGAAAGGGACCCGGACCGTGGCGGGAGCACTCACTTCTAATACCCTCTTGCCGGAGCGCACTGAAAAACTATCCGACACAGCTCATGTCGCGGTGGCATCCGTCACCGATATGGCTCTCGGATGAGCCTCTCTGCCAAACTTCCTTCGGGAAATGAGGAGCCCTTTTCCAGCGAGACGCGATCGATTTTGCTTTTTCAGGTGGCACTTGCGCCTTAAAAGCTAGAAAACCAGCATCTTATTCTGAGGGTGAAACCGCGATCTCTTCCCCCTCTGAACGAAATACTATTCCTACACGAGGGCACGCAGCGCCCCGGAAATTTTATGAGAACACTGTTTTCCCTTATTCTCTTGCTTACCGCCAGCAGCATCCTGCTTCCCGCTGGACCGCTCCTCAAAGTCAGTTCCTCGACTCTGACCCCCTCCACGACCTTCAAACTGATCTTCGACAAGGCGATGGTTGAAGAGGAACAGGTAGGCAAGCCCAGCCCAAATACTCTGATGCGAATTGAGCCTGCACTGGCTGGCAATCTAACCTGGATCTCACCCAATAGCGCCCATTTTGAGCGCACGGACATTCCCAAAATCGCCACGACCTATCATTTCTCCCTTGAGCCGGGGCACAAGTATCTGGACGGAACAGACATTCCCGAAACCCGCTTCCGATTTCTCCGGACAGCCGCCTTTCAACCTCTGGTGAATTACTGGCGGGGTGACCTGCGTCACCCTGTATGCTTTCTGAGGTTCAACGATGTGGTTGATCCCTCAGCCATCACACAACCCATATTTTTTACCGCCAAGGGAGGGGCGAAAGTTGAGGCAATAGTCCGAAGAGGCCTCTATCGCGATCTCGGAAATGGCACTGCCCTCGGACCTGATTGGGAACAGTATTTTCAATCATGGGAGGCCCCAGCTCCCGGTGGGGTTGATCCTGCAACCGAGATCTCTACCGCACTCACCATCTCCCCGGTGCAGCCCCTGCCGGTCGGCGAGGATTGGAAGCTTGTCCTCGGCGCTGGGGTAAAAAACAGCTCTGCCACTGCTGCGACCACCCGACTCATTGCGCGCTCGATCGGGACTGTCAAAAAATTTGAGGTCACCTCTATCCGAGCTATCACTCAGCTCGATGCCAAGCCCTACCTGAGTATCAGCCTTTCCAAGAAACTTCCTGAGAATATCACCGCGTCGGATCTCACCGACTTCATTGCTGTGGAGCCCGCTCCTGCCAACATGACTCTCGAGGCGGGCCGTTCCCTGATCTCAATCCGGGGAGACTTTCCCGGACACTCCAAGTGGAAGGTCACCGTTAAACAGGGGATCACCGCGGCGGACGGATTAATCATGCCTCAGTCAAAGAGCATGGTGATTCAATTTAAGCATCTGCCTCCCATCCTCGCCGCTCCAAGCTACGCCGCTGCTCAGCTAGCCACCGGAAACCGAACCTACAGTATCAGAACGGTGAACATCGCGAGTGCCAGGATACGGGCCAAACGCCTGACCGGCAGAGACGCGGTGCGCACCCTTCAGGGCTATCGTCACTACAGTGGAAACGGCCCGGGGAGCAAACGCATCAAGCAGCGTCACGCTCTTCCCTGGTCTCTCGTGGCGGGAGAAACGGTTTACGACAGCTCCATTGAGCTGGAAAACGCCTACGACACCACGGCTCCCATCGAGATCAACTGGAACGACATCCTGGGAAAGGACAATGCCCCCGGCCTGCTTTTCCTTTCCATCGAGGCCGACCCCAAGCCCGGAATGGTGAGCTCCTACCAGAGAAAAAAGTCTACCCAAGCCTACATCCAGATCACTGATATCGGACTGGCATGGAAAATTAATGAGAGTGACGCCTTTCTCTATGCCTACTCCTGTGAGACTGGCGCCCCGCTTGCGAATGTCACTCTCGATGTCTTCGGCGAAGATGCGGCTCCCTTGCAATCAACTCAAACCAACGAGTCTGGGGTTGCCCTCCTTCCCCGGTCCTCCGAGCAGCGCCACTTGAGAGCTTCCCTCGGTCCGGACCACTTCATCATAGATTTCGATAGCAGCCTCCCCACCGTTTCCATGTGGCGCTTTCCCGTGAATATTGAGTGGGAACCTGCGCTCCCTCATAAACGGACAGCTCTGCTCTTCACCGACCGAACTCTCTACCGACCGGGAGAAGAAGTTCACCTTAAGGGCCTCGTCCGCAGAATCAGGGAAAATCGCAGTGTTCATGAAGAGAGCAGAGAAGCGCAACTCCAGATCTTTGATTCCTCTGAGCGCATCCTTGAGCAACGGGACATCACTCTTTCTGACAAGGGCAGCTTCCACCACAGCTTCACCCTGCCTCCGGAAACAGTTGGCTCCTTCAGGATCGAACTTCTCTGGCCCGAGGAGGTCGCCGCAGCAGCGGAGATGGAAAATTGGTATGACCGCAGAGCTCACCTCAGCAGCGCCCAATTTGTCCATATGATTGCGGTTCAGGACTTCCGCCGAAACGCTTTTGCCACAGAGGCCCAGTTCATTAAGCCTGTTGAAGACAACACCTCCCGGCTATCACTCCGTGCGAACTACTTCCAGGGGCAGCCAGTCGCGGGAGGGGAGGTGGAGTGGTTTTACCGCAGTAAAGAGGCCGGGTTCTACCCAGCTCTCTATCGTGATTTCCTTTTCTGTGACCACCGAACCTACGACCCTTACTACTGGTCACACTACTTCGGTTATGGCGAAAGCTCCTATCGGCGCTCCTTCGGGACCAAGGATGGCAAAGCCCGTCTCAGCGAGAAAGGCGAAGCAATCCTGACCTTCGATCTCGCAGAGATCGAATTCCCTTCACCACGGACAGTTACCGTGACCAGTGAAGTCCGCGATTTACGCAATCAAACCCTATCCGTTGAGGCTTCCACCACCATTCATAGTTCAGACTACTATGTTGGCATTTCCCGTCTCGACAAACTCGTCCGAGTTGGGGACGAGGTCGACCTTCGAGCGATTATCGTCGACTCCAAGGGGAGTTTAGTCATGGGGGAGCCCATCGATTTCACTCTTCAGGTCGACCGCGAAGTCCACGAACAGGTCAAGACTCGAACCGCCAATGGAACAATTGCTGTGCGCAACGAGAGGCGTATCGAATCCGTAGTCGAAGGCCAATCCGTGCAGGTCTTGCCCGGGAACAAGGCCGGGACCATTCTCCCCTTCAAGCCCAAGCTGGCAGGCCACTATATCCTGACCCTCTCCGGCACCGATCCCAAAGGACGCCCAATCCGCACTGCGGTGACTCAGCACGTCTACGGCTCAAAAGAATACCCGTGGGCTTATGAGAATGGCATGCTCATCAAACTCATCCCTGAGAAGAAACTCTACCAACCGGGCGAGACTGCTCGCATCCTTGTCCAGTCCCCCATCGAAGGCACGGCCCTCGTCACTCTGGAGCGCGAAGGTGTCTACCGACACGTCATCACGGAGCTTACTGCGGAGAATCCAGTGGTGGAGGTGCCCCTCACTCATGAGAATGCCCCCAATACGTTCGTTTCCGTCCTCGTCATTAAAGGAGCAAGGGACAATCTCCGGAAGCACAAGGAGCCGATTCTGCGTCTCGGCTACTGTGAACTGGCTGTCGAAGTCGTCCGAGAGCGTCTCAATATTAGTCTCGAGACTCAGGAAAGCTCCTACCGTCCCGGGGACGAGATCACCATCGAGGGACTTATCAGCAACCGTGAAGGAGACCCAGTTGGAGGTGCCGAGGTCACTGTTTATGCCGAGGATGAGGGGACTCTCGCAGTAGCTGGCTACATCAATCCCGACCCAATAGGCCATTTTTACTCGCCCCGTAGCCTCCGCACTGAGGCCGGCACGTCCCTTGGCAAAATCCTCTCCGAAAATCCCGGGCAACGGCATTCTTTCAACAAGGGATTCTTTATTGGTGGAGGCGGAGACATGATGGACCTCTTCGACGGAAAAGGGCCGCGCAGGAACTTCAATCCCTGTGCCGTCTGGATGCCTGCCCTGACGACGGATCAGGAGGGGCGGTTCAAGGTTCAATTCACAGCCCCCGATACTCTTACTCGCTACCGGGTTATCTCGGTGGCTCATCACGGGGCTGCGCACTTCGGTCGCACAGTATCCAGTGTAACAGTGAACAAACCCCTCATGCTCGAACCGGCGGTTCCGCGATTCGCCCACGAAGGCGACCAACTACAGCCTTCGGTTCTCGTTCAGAACTCCAGTCCGCACACCGGGATATGGGATATTTCCCTCAAGGTTGGAGGGCGCACTAAGTTTACAGAACATGGTGACAAGAGCCAGGTAACGCCAATCACTATCCCCGCTGGGGGTAATGCCACCGTGACTTTCGACCTCTCCTTCGTTGAAACCGGAGAGGCGGACTGGCAGTGGACAGCCATTCCCCGCTCTCTCGAAGGCCAGGAGCTAGACGACAAGCTGCGCCGGGATCTCTCGGATGCGGTCATCAGCCAGTTCTCTATCGAGTATCCGGTCCCCCTTCTCAAAGAGACACAGTTCATCAAATTTAACGACCCGGGGAAGCAGCATGATCTGCTGAACGGCCTGTCCGAGAATCTTCTTGAGGGCCGGGGTGCTATCGAGCTGGAGTTCGGGCGCTCCATGCTCCTTGAGGCAGGAGAGGCACTGGATTTCCTCCTCCACTATCCCTACGGCTGTGTGGAGCAGACTACCTCAAGCACAATTCCCTGGATAGCGGCCCTGAACCTGCAGAAAAAGACCCCCGCATTCCGGGGTAAGAAGGAGGGTGAAATCCGCCAGAGTATTCAGGCAGGTGTCAACCGGCTCCTCTCCATGCAGTGTGATGATGGAGGGCTTGCTTACTGGCCGGGTGGCAAAAGC
>JAQWTV010000175.1 GCA_029242545.1 Roseibacillus sp. | reverse complement strand
CTTTCCAACAAGGGCTGGATGGCGCGCTTTAACGTCGCGTGGGTCATGGAGGGGGGCACGCTGGGTGGCCGCTAGGCAGTAGGTCGTCTGAGGTTGCCTCTGGGCCGGATTGCTGGGGAGCATAGGGACCTCCGTGCCGTTTTGGGCACCGATTCAAGGCATTTGAGGCCCTCGGAATAGGAGAAAGGATCGTGAAAGATTCTTGGAAATCCGCATGGCGAACTTCGGTTGAAAGGGCCGAAGAGACATTATAGCCATGAAATCAAACGCCTTACTCAACCTCTCACTGGTAGCCTTACTCGGAACTATTCCACTCGCAGGGGGCCAAACGCCTGAACTGGACCTCGACCGCGTCACAGAATTACTGGACGCCGGCATCGATTTAAACCTCCCGAATATCCCCGGAATTCCGGATTTCCCGGACATTCCGCAGATCGCCCAGCAGTTTGACTATGGGGATGCACCCGATCCGAGTTATCCGACTCTTCATGCGAACGACGGGGCACGTCATTTAGTGGCGCCGTCTGCAGATGGATTTCTCCTCACTCTGGGTTCCAGGATCGATAGCGAGATCGATGGGCAGCCCACATTCTTTTCTACAGGAGATGATGCACTGGGACCATTTGACGATGAAGACGGGATATCCTTTCTCAGTCCTCTGCAAGCCGGCGGGATTGCCGAAATTGAGGTCTGGGCTTCCGGCCCGGGTCGACTAGATGCGTGGATCGATTTTAATGGAAACGGAAGCTGGATGGATCCAGGAGAGCAGATCTTCACCGGAGAGCCTCTGGCCGCAAACCTGAATGCCCTCGATTTCGGGGTTCCTGCCTCGACCCCTGCTGGAACGACGTATGCCCGTTTCCGGCTGAGTTCGCAGGGAATGCTTGCCCCAGTGGGAGCCGCTCAGGACGGAGAGGTAGAGGATTATCAGATCAAGATCGATGGCGATCCTGATCCAGATCCGGAAACGGACTGGGGTGATGCCCCCGCCACCTACCCGGTGACTGCGGCTAATAGCGGTGCATACCATCTCATGACCAACGATCTTATGCTTGGAACCTCGGTAGACTCGGAACCCGATGGAATCCCGGGCAGCAGTGCGCTTCGTGACGACCTGGACTCCGCCATCGACGATGAGGATGGAATCACCTTTATCTCTGCAATCCTCATTGGGGGCAATGCCACTCTTGAGGCAGTGGCGAGTATGCCGGGGCGGATTGACGCATGGGTGGATTTCAATAGCGATGGAGACTGGAACGATATCGGCGAACAGGTCTTCGTCGGGCATCCAGTTATTGCGGGAGTGAACAATATGAACTTCCCTGTGCCTGCGAGTGCCTCTGCAGGAGGAACCTACGCCCGCTTCCGAATCAGTTCTGGAGGAGGATTGGGCCCGGCTGGTGGTTCGTCGGACGGAGAGGTGGAGGATTACCAGATAGGGATCGAGCCGGGTCAGCCGAATGGAGAACTCGACTGGGGAGATGCCCCAACGCCCTATCCGACACTCGCTGCCGATGGAGGAGCCGTTCATATGATTAACAACGGAATATACCTTGGGGCCATGTGCGATCCTGAAGGCGATGGACAGCCTGATCCCACGGCGCAAGGCGATGACAATAGCGGGTGGGATGACGAAGACGGCGTTGCTTTCACGACCTTGCAGCAAGGCGCTGTCTCGGTAGTCTCGGTGATCGCCTCCGCTTCGGGGTATATCAATGCCTTCCTTGATTTCAATGGGGATGGGATCTGGGGTGCCGGCGAGCAGATCGTGCTGAACGCGGTCGCGAATCCCGGAATCAACAGCTATAGTTTCACGGTCCCATCCTCAGCTGCGACAGGGCACACGGTGGCACGGGTCAGAATCAATTCAACCGGCGGACTTGGGCCTTCTGGCTTTGCCAGCGACGGAGAGGTTGAGGACCACCTTGTTTACATCAAGGCCCAACAGCCACCCGTCTTAGTAGATTGGGGCGACGCTCCGGACCAAATCGCTGACGCCATGGATTATCCCACAATGAATCTCAGCAGTGGAGCCTCCCACCAGATTGATGATCTCTTTCTCGGGGAATGGATCGACCCGGAGCCAGATGGCCAGTCCAGCGCGATGGCGCTGGGTGATGACCTCGACGGCAATGATGACGATGACGGAGTCCGTTTCCTGACCCCCATGGTTTCAGGGTCTTATGCCCTGGTTAAAGTGTATCCTACCATGACTGGGATTCTTGATGCCTGGATTGACTGGAACGGAGACAAGGACTGGACGGACGTGGGAGAACAGGTCTTCAACAGTGTGACCGTGAACCCCGGGCAGGTGCTTGTTTTCAAGGTTCCCAAAATCAAGAAGCCTCTGAAGACCTTCGCCCGGTTTCGTCTGAGCCATGGGGGCTCAAGTTACGACGGGCACCAGATTGGTGGCGAAGTGGAGGACTACCGGGTCAAGGTAGGAAAGAAGTCGGGGTGGGTTCTCGAGCCCAAGCTTCCGAATATGCTCGCGCTGAACTGGGATGCGGAGCCGGGAATGGACTACTTCATTCAGAACAGTGCGACTCCTCAGGGGTGGATCCGGGAGAATCTCGGGGAGCACGAAGTGCCGCGGGTTGATGAGCTTTTTCCCACCGGCGTGGCGTGGGATTCCCTGTCGACCGGTGATGAAGGTGGTGAGGTGTCTGCGGTCGGCGAGGGCAGTCATCCAGTTCTGTGGGATCTGTCGATGATGCGCCCCGAGGTCGATAGCGGACCTTCGCAGGTCCGACCCTGGTGGGTGGGACCTCGAGATCCGGTCAAGATGTCTCGTGAGTTCGGAATCAACCGCTCTAAAACGATGAGCCTCTTCAGGGTGATTGCGATGCCGGAATAACCCACCTGCATGCGCTCCCAGTAAATCATCCTGCGGCGAGAAGCCCGGTCCTGAAAAGGGCCGGGCTTTGTAGGGTCGAGGGGATGTTTCAATTAGATTTTTCAGAATCGGAGAGGGAAGGCCAGAGGGAGGAAAGTGCAGCCTTCACAATTTTCTCAACGCCGACTGCGGGAGGGCCCAGGTGTCTGGTGTAGACTTGGCCTCCCCAGTTGGGGAGGCGGCCAGCCTCGTAGCCTCCGCGAGCACCGAGGGCGAGGGCCTCGTCCACCGCGACGTAACCCTCGTAGCCATTGGTGAAGGCAAAAGTCATGGTGTTCCGGAAAGGAGCATGCTTGTCGATCCAGAGTTCATACTGGCAGAACATCTCATGGGGCATGGCGGTGAGGCACCATTCGCTTCCTAACATCACGGCGTGGGCGTCAAAGCGACGACCGGGTGGCTGCTCTCCCTGTTTAATGAGCTTCTCGATCTGTCGTAGTTGTTTCATTCGCTTCGCGTTGTTCTTTTCAAGGTCCATCATTTCAGCGAGAAGCTCCCGGCCCGGGAGAGACGCAGAGGGAAGAGTGACTGTGGTGGATTTGATGGAAAGTGTTCTGGCCGTGATCCGTTTACTGCTCTCAATGGCTTTAAGGCTGGCTTCCCCGAGGCGACGGCCGGCTTCGTCTGCCCTCTCATGGGTGGAGCGGAGGGGGAAGCCGTTGATGTTTCCACCGCAGCCCTGGCCGAAGACGGTGATGACATCATTGCCGAGAACTTCCCGGATTCGTTTCCCAGCGGCTCCTGGGAAGTCGGCGCTGGTAAGCTTACTGGTGTGGGGGGCAATCACCGGATGAGCGGCGTGCTCAAAAAGCACGGCGATAGTTTTGCTGGTGCGAAGACTGTCCGCTACCAGGACGTTGACCCATGGAACGGTTGGCCCCTTCCGGTTGACGCCCATGAAGATATGGCCATTTCCAGTATTGACGAGGCGTCGGTTAAAGCCGACCTGCACGTCAGCGCGTCCCGCTCGAAGGGAGACTGGCTCGGCTTGTTTCCGGGCTGCGGCTACCACCGCGATGATGGAGTCAAGGGTGCGATCATTCCACCGGGAGTCTTCATCGTTGGATACCGTGGAGCGGCCGCGGGGGCCGAGAGCGGCAGAGGCGTGGGTGTGACTGAAGTTGAGAAGGGTATGTTGGACTCCGCACTTCTCCCGGATTTCAGCCCGTAGCTCGTCACAGGTCTCAAAGCTGGCCATGATCAGGTCCAACCCCACGATGGCGACCGCATTTCCGGATGCGTCTTCGAGATACAGACAGCGGACGAAGAGTGGGTCCCGCACTCCGATGCTCTTTCGGAAGTAGTGCTGGATCTCCAATCCGGTCTTTGGGGTGATTTCCTGCTCTGCGGCCCCAGCTCGGACCCCGGCATGAGTTGGCAGGGAGGAAAGGGTGATCAGGCAGATGAGAAAAAGAGGCCAGCAATTCATGATGATTCGGCTTGGGAGGGATTATATTTCCAGCTGGATCCAGGGTGCACCAGAGGAGAGATGGTGGTGGAAAAGTCTGAATGGCAGGAAGAGGAGGGATTGGATAGGCGCTTTGGATTGATCAGAGCACTTCGGCAGTGCACTCTCACCTTGTGCCTGACCTTGCGAAAGAGATGTTGCGTAAGGCCTTCGGTTTTGAGGAGTTCCTCGACGGCCAGGCGGGGATCGTGGAGGAGATCCTAGCTTCGCGGGATGGGCTGGTGGTAATGCCCACGGGAGGAGGTAAGTCTCTTTGCTATCAGCTCCCGGCTCTCTGTCTCGAGGGCGTTACAGTGGTGGTAAGTCCCCTCATAGCTTTGATGAAGGATCAGGTGGACGCGCTGGTAGAAAAGGGAGTGTCAGCGACTCTGATTAATTCAACTATTTCCCATTCGGAACAGCGAAGCCGAATCGGCCAGATGGTCAAGGGAGAATTCAAGCTGGTCTATGTGGCTCCCGAGCGGTTCCGGGCGGAAGGGTTCGTGTCGGCGATACGGAAGGTGAAAGTGGGCCTTCTGGCTATTGACGAGGCGCACTGCCTAAGCCAGTGGGGACATGATTTCCGGCCGGATTACCTGCGGCTGGGAGAAGCGCGGAGGGCCTTGGGGGATCCTCAGTGCGTGGCCTTCACCGCTACGGCTACCCAAATGGTCCGGGAGGACATCGTGAAGGTGCTGAAACTGAGAAAGCCCTTCCAGACCGTCACTGGATTTGCCCGAGCGAATCTGAGTTTTAATATTAACCCGGTCGAGACCAAGGCTGCCAAGTTCCGGCGCACCCGGGAGATTCTGGAGGAGCATCGGACAGGAATTGTCTATTGCGCGACACGTAAGCGGGTGGAAGAAGTGGCCGAGACCCTTCATAGCTGGGGTGTGAATTGTGTCGGGTATCATGGTGGGATGACGGAACAGGAACGGGAAGAAACCCAGGATCGCTTTATCCGTCGTGAGGTGGATGTTGCAGTCGCCACTAATGCTTTCGGGATGGGAATCGATCGTGCGGACGTTCGCTTTGTCATTCACTTCGAAGTTCCCGGAAGTGTAGAGGCCTACTATCAGGAAGCGGGCCGTGCCGGCCGCGATGGGGAGGCTGCTTATTGTGAGTTACTCTGGAATTATGCAGATACCCGTACCCAGGAATTTTTCCTTGAGGGAGCGAACCCCGGCTACGGGACAATCTGCCAAGTTTATGAGCATCTTTATGAAGAGGCCGATGGACAGGGAGAGATTCACGCCAGTATTGAAGAGATTACGGGGGCCGTAGAGGTGAAGAATGGGATGGCGGTGAGCAGTGCTCTCTCAGTCCTGGCACGTGGTGGTTATGTCGAACGCTTTGATTTGCCGGGTCAGAGAAGGCGAGGGACGCGCTTGAAGAGGTTGGAAGTTCAACCGGGGCACTTGGAAATTAACCGAGACGCTCTGGAGGAGAAAGAGAGCCGTGACCGGGAAAAACTAAAGGCGATCGTGGCTCTTTGCTATGGTGCTGTCTGTCGGCAGCAGGCAATTCTGAATTACTTTGGGGAGAGTGAGCCAGGAGAGTGTGGGGCCTGTGACGTGTGCCGTAGTGATTATGGGACGGACCGGAGAGAGCCGACGGAAAGTGAGGGTCTTGTGGTGCGCAAAGCCCTGAGCGGGGTGGCTCGCATGAGCCGCCGAACGGGTAAAGGGTGGGAGGGGATCTTCGGAAGAGGCCGTATCGTGCAGATGTTGACGGGTAGCAAGTCACAGGAAATTCTCCGGGTGCGACTGCACGAGCTTTCGACCTATGGCATCCTGAAAGAGAACGGCACCGCCTATCTCAATCAACTTTTCCACGCCCTTCACTCTGCGGGACTTCTGGTTACCCAGAGTGGTGAATTCCCCCTTGTGACCCTGACGGATAAAGGAGAGCGAATCATGAAGGGAGAGGGAGCCTATAGTCTGGTGTGGCCTGAGCAGGGGAGCGGAAGGGACAAGGCAGGCTCAAAAACAGGCGAGCTTCCTCCGCTCGATGCGGGTCTTTACGCTCAGTTGAAGGGCATTCGTAATGACTTATCCAAGCAATACAGGGTGCCCCCTTATGGGGTGTTTACAAACAAGACGTTGGAGTCTCTGGCTCGGTCGCGACCAACTTCGCTGGAGGAGGCAATGACGATCAAAGGAGTGGGAGCAGTGAAAGCCGAAAGGTTTCTTGAGCCTTTTCTCGAGCTTATTAGGCAAGAATCCTAATTGGCTCTGACCGAAAGGAAGAATGGTGCCTAGTCCCCAGGATCGACATTTTACATGGCGGATCTCCCTGCGGGATCTTCACTCTTCAACGATCACTGCTCTGGGCGGTGGGCTCTCGAGGGAGAATCCTTCGAAGCTCACCGACGGGGAAGCGGTCGATGCGCTCAGATTCTGGATGGTGGTTGCTTCGCCCGAACCACCAGCAACGAGAGGTTGAGGGGTCTCCTGAGAGACAGGGAGAGCCCTTGGGACGTTGGAAAATACTGGGTTACTGGTGGTCTGGGCTGACAGGCCGCCGATTGCGCCCAGAGGATCCGTAGGTCTCTTTGCAGAAGCAGGCTCCTCCTGCCCGAAGTCACCGCTCAGTTCCATGTATGCGAATAGAGAGCAGGCGATCAGGATTGAAGTGATCGAAAATACAATAAGTGGCTGCCTTTTGTTAATGGGGAGAGAATGAGGCTCTTTCGATTCCTTCTCGTTTTGGCCTCTGGATCGTAGGAGGCCCCTCCCAGAGTTACAGGATTCGGAGATTGAAGGTGGACGTTTGTCAGTAGCCTCAACCCGCGTAATACGATGGTTCTGAGGCTCTTCCTGCGTCGCAATTCGGGGGAGATTCTCTGTTTTTTCGAGAGAGTGGACCTGGTCTATGGGAGAGAGGCCGAGATAAGCGGAATATTGAGCGAGGAATCCTTCTGCATATTCAGGACTCGGGAATTCAGATAATTGCCCTTTTTCAAGGTGTCTAAGCGCATCCTCAGGGATATAGGTATCTCGCGAAATATCCTCAATGGACAAGCCCGATGCGCTTCGAGCGCTACTGAGTTTTTTTCCGAGATCAGGATCCTGCCGCATAGTTAGACCTCAGTGGGTATTCCGATTGGAAACGGGGGGCAAGCCGCGAGCCTGAGGGCTTTTGCTCGAGGCGCGTAACCATCTAATTTGCAGCGAATCATTCAGGAGCCGCGCTCTGTTTTTTTTCGTAGCGTGGAAATTAATGGTTAGGTCGTCCTAATCTAACCGGCAGATATGGCGGGGAAGAAGCCGTGGGCAAGGCTCAAGAACAGGAATACCCGGGATTGCCTGTTTGACGAGGGTAGGGGGGAGAAGCCTAGCATGGAGGCATGTCAGATCCATTCGCCCACGTGCTCTTCGTATGCACGGGGAACACTTGCCGAAGCCCCATGGCCGAGGGCTTGCTCCGGGCGAAAGGGCAGTCCGATTCCTTGGCGGTGAGCTCCGCCGGGATTGCGGCTTATGAGGGCGGTGGCGCTAGCGCAGAGACCCTTGAGATCCTCCAGGAACGGGGAATTGGACTAGAAGGCTTTGTGAGCAGGATGGTAGACGAGCAAATTCTGGCAGAATCCAGTCATGTATTCTGCATGACGAAATATCATTTGGAGTCTCTTGAGGACCGCTATCCCCGGGAAAAAGGAAAATTGCATCTCGTTTGCGACTTTGCGGAAATTGATGGGGTTGTGGGTAGGGATGTTCCGGACCCTATAGGCGGTGGCTTCCGAGCTTATGAGGAGGTGGCTTCGGTTCTAGATCGGGCGATGGAGGGAATTCTTGGATTTCTGCGCTCGGAAAGAGCCCGTTCCGAAGAATAATTTCCCGGATCGGTTTTATCTATTGCGTTTCCTGGTAAGAGGGCCAAGGAATGGGTGTCCCGAGGAGGGACTGAGTTTAGACCAATGAATAACGCTAGTCTGCGAATTGCGATAGGGGCGGACCATGGGGGAGTAGAGGTCAAAAGTGCCATCGTTGAGGCGCTTGAACTGGCCGGAAACCAAGTGGTCGATTACGGGACAAAAGGTGGAGATTCGGTGGATTATCCGGATTTTGCGAACGCGGTAGGGCGAAGCGTTTCTGATGCAAAGGCTGACTTCGGAGTGCTTGTTTGCAAGTCGGGAATCGGGATGAGCATCGCGGCAAACCGTGTGCAGGGCGTCAGAGCTGCCCGCCTATGTTCCGTGGAAGACGCCGAGATCACTCGTGGCCATAATGATTCCAATGTTGCTTGTCTCGGGGCTCGAGATGTGACGGGTGAGGAGGCAGTGAACATCGTGAAGGCCTTCCTTCAGACTCCTTTCGAGGGAGGACGCCATGTAGCCCGGGTCGCCAAGGCATCAGGAAGCTACCTTGCTGTCAGCGACCCTGAGGTTTTCGACGTGGTAGAGGCGGAGGGTCGTCGTCAGCGGGACCACGTTGAATTAATCGCGTCAGAAAACTTCGCAAGCAGGGCGATTCTGGAAGTGCAGGGCTCTCTCCTGACCAATAAATATGCGGAAGGTTATCCCGGGCGTCGATGGTATGGGGGATGTGAAAATGTTGACCGAGCTGAGGAGCTTGCCATCGACAGGGCGAAAGAGCTTTTTGGCGCGGAGCACGTTAACGTGCAGCCTCATTCAGGATCACAGGCCAACGCTGCGGTCTACTTTGCTTTTCTTGAGACGGGAGACAGGATTCTGACCATGGATCTTGCTCATGGCGGTCATTTGACTCATGGGCATAAGGCAAATTTCTCCGGGAAATTTTATGAGGTGACGCACTACGGAGTGAGTGAGGAAGATGAACAAATCGACTATGATCAGTTGGCGTCAGCTGCCGCTGAGGTGAAGCCGAAACTGATAACCTGTGGTGCAAGCGCCTATTCCCGGGTCGTAGACTACGAGAGGATGGGTCGGATAGCGAAAGAGGTAGGAGCCTATCTCTTCGTCGATATGGCCCATATCGCGGGGTTGGTTGCTTCTGGAGTGCACCCGACACCCATACCGCATGCTGACTTTGTCACAACGACTACCCATAAGTCTCTGAGAGGGCCCCGCGGTGGCTTGATCCTGTGTAGAGAAGAATACGCCAAGAAGATCAACTCAATGGTCTTTCCCGGGGTGCAGGGAGGGCCGCTCATGCATGTCATCGCAGCCAAGGCGGTATGCTTTGGAGAAGCTCTCCGCCCGGAATTCACGGTGTATCAGAAGCAAGTCGTTGAGAATGCGAGAGCCCTGGCTGCCAGATTGGGAGATCATGGTTTCAGAATCGTTTCGGGTGGCACCGATAATCACAGTATGTTGGTGGACATGCGCCCGCTGGGTCTCGATGGAACAGTGGCGGATGCGGCTCTCGATGCTGCAGGTATTACCGTCAATAAGAACTCAATACCGTTCGATACGGGATCGCCCATGAAGCCCAGTGGTATTCGGTTGGGAACCCCCGCGGTAACCACCCGGGGGATGAAAGAGGCGGATCTCGATTCCGTGGCGGACTTCATGTTCGCCGCGATCCAAAATCGGGAAGACGATCAGAAGTTGAGAGAGATTCGTGAAAGGGTCTTTGCGTTCAATCAGGATTTCCCCCTCCCGGAGTAGCGCTAGCCCTTCAGGGGGTGAGGCCCTGAAAATTTGATCCGGCATGCGGGGCCCTCATTTGCCTCCTCAGGGAGACAAAACAGGTAAGTGGGATCGTTGAGCTTGAAAGAGTTTTGGTGATCTGGGTGTTGATTTCAGCGAGATGATTTCACCCTTGGGGATTGAGTAGGAGCGAACGGCTCCAAGTATAATCGCCTTGAAAGAAATTCGAAGCAACTTACCATTGCTTTAGACGGAACGGACTGGTTAAGAAAAACCGAAAAGACCCGGTCCGCAAAGTTACAGAGTCATGCCGCACCGGATTCTTGTTCCTGATGACGCTCCATTTACTCCCGAGCAGCGAAAGTGGCTCGGGGGGGTCGTGGCTCGGGGGGGGGCTCAGCGAGATGCTTGACGGGGCTCCGAACGGAGCCATTGAGGAGGAAGGCCCAGTTCTCCCTGTTACCATTCTAGTGGGGTCACAGACTGGAAACGCCGAGGGTTGCGCCAAAAAAATGGCCAAGGATCTCGGTCGGGGTCGCTTTGAAACCGAGGTGGTGGACATGGGCCAGTATGATTTCAGCCGACTCGCTGGGGAGAAAAACCTTCTCATAATTACCAGCGCCTACGGAGACGGTGACCCCCCCGACAATGCCGCGGACCTTTATGAATTTATCCAGAGTGACAAGGCTCCGGAAATGAAAGGAGTGCGGTTTTCCGTGCTGTCCCTTGGTGACACCGAGTATCCAGACTTTTGTAAGTGTGGGATCGACTTTGACAACAGGCTGGAAGCGCTGGGAGCTGAACGGTTTTACCAGCGGGTGGATTGCGATGTCGATTACGACGAGCCTTTTGCGGCATGGCGGAAAGGAGTTTTTGAGAGCCTTGGAGGAGCGGCTTCGATTGCCGCGACAGACTCCGGGGAGGAAGACATTGTCCCTTATGGCAAAAAGAATCCGTTCTGGAGTCCGATCCTACGGAACTACAACCTGAACAGTGTGGGTGCGGAAAAGGAGACTCATCATGTCGAGTTGTCTTTGGAAGGGTCAGGAATGGACTACGTCGTAGGCGATGCCCTCGGAGTGTTTCCGGTGAACTCAGGGGCGCAGGTAGACGAAATATTGGAGAGCCTTCCCTTCAATACCAATGAGGAGGTTCCCATTCCGGGGGGTGGTGAAGTGCCGTTGCGGGATGCCCTGATGACGGGATATGATATACGGTCGCTGACGCCAAAGTTGCTGCAAGCGTGGCAGGAGCGGAGCGGCTCTCCCTACCTTCGGTCTGTTGTGGAAAGCGGAGACCGGAAGGTGATGAACGATTTTTGCTGGGGCCGAGAGTTGATTGATCTTGTTACGGAATACCCTGCAGATTTCTCTGACGGAGAAGAGTTTGTGCCAGTCCTGAAGAAGCTCCAGCCGCGCCTTTACTCGATTTCCTCAAGTCCCAATGCTCATCCTGGCGAAGTTCATCTGACGATTGCCATTGTCAGATATCATTCTCACGGTCGAGAGAGAGGCGGTGTATGCTCTACGTTTCTTGCGGACAGGGCAGAGGGGATTCAGCCTGGGTCTTTCATTCACCATAACAAAGCCTTCAGGCTGGTTGAGGACGATAAGGCTCCCATCATCATGGTTGGGCCAGGGACCGGGGTTGCGCCCTTTCGCGCATTCCTGGAAGAGCGGAGGGTGCGAGGCTCAACCGGAAAAAACTGGCTGCTCTTCGGCAACCCCTATCGGGAGACGGATTTTCTCTATGAGGAGGAATTTGTTTCCATGCAGGAAGATGGGATCCTGACTCGTCTGGACTTGGCGTTCTCACGAGATCAGAAGGAAAAAATTTATGTGCAGCACCGAATGGAGGAAGAAGGTGCGGAGATGTGGAATTGGTTGGAGGCCGGAGCATTCTTTTATGTTTGTGGCGATGCCTCCAGAATGGCGAAGGATGTGGATGCAAGCCTCCATCAGATTGTGGAAAAGCATGGGGGAAAGAGTGAGGACGAGGCTAAAAGTTACGTGAAGAACCTGAAGAAGGAGAAACGTTACCAGAGGGACGTCTATTAGGAATGGCGCAGCCTCCCCGTCCTTTGCGGGTATTACCGGCCTAGAATAGGGGGGTTCTGAGCATAACTTTTGAGGGGATTTCCTGCAAACCCGGACGAGGCTGAAGAAGAAACCTCGCTCCGGACCCTGTTTTCAAGGTGTCTCCGCTTGCTCAAGCGGGCGTTTGGAGCCAACTTCCCCTCGGCCTAACTTTGATGAATTTCCACCGTTCCATTGCGTCAAACCTGATAAAGGGCCCTGTTCCCGGTGATGCCGGAGGGGAGGGCGCTCCTGACGAAATCTCCGATGCAGAACTGGTAGGTCGATGTAAAGAGGGTGACTACGGTGCCTTTGATATTCTCGTGACCAAACATCGGGGGCGGGTTTATGCGATGATTCAGAATATGGTCAAAAACGAAGCGGACTCATGGGACCTCGCGCAGGAGGTCTTTTTGAAGGTGTGGAAGGCCTTGCCGAGGTTCGAGGCACGTGCGCGCTTCTCAACTTGGATGTATCGGATTACCCACAATGTGGTGTATGACTGGATGCGAAAAAGAAAAATAGATATTGCGGGGGACCTGGATGACAACCTGCTCGACAGGGAGGCAATCGCTGCGGGAGCCCTAGCGACACCCGCGCGGGTATCTCGTCCCGACGAAGCGCTCTCCCAGGGAGAGACGAGAGCGAATATCGAAAACGCCCTTGAGAAACTATCTCCCGAACACCGGGAAACGATCCTGCTTCGCGAGGTGCAGGGTCTAGAGTATAAGGAGATTGCTGATGTCATGGATTGCTCCCTCGGCACAGTGATGAGCCGCCTGTTTTATGCCCGGAAAAAACTGCAAACTTTGCTGATCAACATATGAAGAACGACCGGAAAGAAGAATTGCTTACCCGCTGGATGGATGATGGGTTGAGCGACGAGGAGATGAAGGAGTTTGCGCCGATCCTGGCTAGCTCTCCTGAGCTGCGAGAGGAGCGTGCCAGATTTCTTCTCCTCAGGGAGAAGTTACGCGATTCCGTTCCTCGCGAGGTCGATCCTCCATTCCCTGACTACTTTAATTCTCATCTCGAAAAACTCGTCAAAGCTGATCAAAAGGCTGGCGAAGGGATAGAAGGGCCAGCAAGGGGCTTTGCTGTCTTCAATCGTCGATGGCTCTGGTGGATGGCGCCGGCTGTTACCTGTGCGGTGGTGTTTGCCTTTCTCCTTGGGATGAAAAGCGCTAAGATAGGTGGCTCCTCGCCAATGCTGGTCGATGCTGCGGCGGGCTCGGAGGTCTACTCTCCGCTCCCAAATGTTTCCACTAAAGTCATCGTCGATAGGGAGTCGGATTCGACCCTTCTGGTGGTTGAAGGTCTGGCGCCCCTCTCCGACTCTGATCTGGCGGTTGGGGCAGGATTCTCCGATGGTCACCACGGATTCTACGTAAACGTCAAAGAGACATACTGAAAGGAGGCGAACTGAATGAGAATGCTGCTACTTATTTACCTTGCCCTGACGGGTCTTGCAGGTGCGCAGGATCCAGGTAAGGAGGTCATAGGCAAGGTGAGAACAGCGGTTCTCTTTGGCACGAATGGATCACCTGCTGCCCTCGGGGATGGCGTTGTCTCTCTAAGTGCAGAGGAAGAGGGTAAGCTCAGGAAGGTCGCTAAGTTAGAGCCATATGAAACCTTCGTAAAACTTGGCTCAGTGGAGCAGGATATTCTCAAGGGATACAAGAGCTGGGCTCAACCAATCAGCAGCTCACAAGCGCTGATGCTGACATTCCAGCCGCAGGCCTCTATCAAGGAATCCCGGAAATTACGGCTCGATGTTGAATATTGGCAGAAGAGCAAGATGACCCTGAGGTGGGATCGGGTCTTCGAGGTAGGTAAAAGAGTCTACCTCATCGGCCCAAGATGGCGGGATGGGAACCTGATTATAACGGTAGAACTGGTCGGGCTCAAATCGAAGTAATGAATATTCCGAAACAAAAAAGGTTCGTTGGGCTAAGTCTTCTCCTGATGGGGCCGTCGGTTTTATTTGGAGAACTGGTATTTGAGACAGATGAGATTTCGTTGACCTTGCCACCGAACAAGGACCGTCTCAGTGTAGAATTTCCTTTCAAGGTTGGAGGAGAGCTGCCCGTCACCATAAAAGAATACCAAGCTGCCTGCAGCTGTCTCTCCGCTGAAATCAGTGGGAATGGAAAGCTTACTTGGAATCCGGGAGAGAGCGGAGTAGTCCGCGGCAACTTCAAGCTCGGAACAATAAAAGGCGCTATAGAGAAAAAGATCGTTATCACTCTTGAGGGTGAGCCAAATCCGATCGTCCTGACTGCCAAGCTTGAGATTCCTGACCTGTTCTCAATCGATCCGCCTACTCTCTTCTGGGACCTGGATGGCAAAGGGAAGACTCAAATTTTCAAGATTAGGGTGAACCATGAAACCGATATCATGGTTACTGATATCTCCTGTACCAATGAGCAGTTCAAATACGACCTAGAGGTGGTCAAGCCCGGCAGGGAGTATCAGGTTGCAGTCACACCTGTCCATGTCGCGGAGCGGGCCTTTGGATTGCTCCGAGTAAAAAATGATTGCGAGTTCAAGAAGTACAGCAGCGTGCAGGGGTTCATGGTTGTTCGGGTGCCCAAGCCCTCCGATTGAGCAATCCATCTATAGGAGCTTTGCGCTGCTGTGGCGAGAACCCGTAGTCCTAGGTAGTGCGCTGAAGCTGGCGACTGGAGGGAGAGCTTCAGCCGGAAGCCCTCAGGGGGCCCAGGATAGGTCATCAATACGGACGAGTTCGACATAGGGCCGTCCGTAATCAGTATTCCACCTTACGGTGACAGTGCAGATTCCAGAGCGCCCCCATGGGAGAGCCTTGGACTGGCCTATTTGCTGAGAGATTTCCGAATCTTTTGGAAAATAGGCCTGAAGGCGCGCAGTAACTTGCTCGTGTTGGCGAAGCTTAATGTAACTCTTATCTGCTGCTCCAGGGATCTTCTCCTCAAAGCACTGCTTATAAGCATCTGCGAGGGTGTGGAAGGTGCGCTCGCCTTTGACTGGAACGGCCTGAAAGCGCGCCATCTCATCGTTGTAAAGATCAAGGAATGCGTCGGTATGCACCCTCATCCGCCCATCACTACCTGCATTGACCTGAACCAAGATGGGAGCTGTGGAATCTCTTTCAAAAGAGATCTCAAAAAAGATCTCGTCCGTCTTTTCTGAGTGATCCTTCATGTATTTCAGAAGTCTCTGCTGGACGATAGGAGGGAGCTCTTTCGACAAGGGACCTCTCTCCAGCTCAGCTTCAGATCGACGGGAATCAATCATGTAGGGACGCCGCTCATTGAGATTACGGGCTGCGAGAAAGAGGGAGAGTGTTTCAGATGGAGCACTTGGACCGCTACTCTGTGTCGGAAGGGCATTTCGTGATGGATTCAGGTCGATAAGGGGGGGGAGGCTGACTGCGCCTCGGACCTTGACATCCTGCTCGTCGATAAGGGCTCCGACAGAGCCTAGAGCGGCGGTTTCAGGTTCTCCTGGCAATAGAGCTCCGGAGTCTTCGTCCGATACTTCCTTGGCGCCTAGGGTATCCTCTAAAGCAGAGTTCTTTGTCTCGATGATTGGGGGCGTGTCGGGCGTTTGCTGAACGTTCTGATTAGACGATAATGGTCCTGAAAAGAGGCTGTTTGGATCGACCTTGAAAACTTCAGCGGACTGCGCCGAGGTTGAAGGTTCCTCAGTCGGACTATTTGCCCCAGAGATCGCTGCTGCTGAGGTTTCGCCGGCCGTGGAGGGAGTCTTTGAGGTTCCGCTGGCCACCGGATCTGGAAGCTGACCGTAGCTTTTACTATTGGGCAGCATGTCACTGAGGTCCAGGACCAGATAGATCATCACTGCCGAGAGTGTGAGGAAGATGAGGAGAAAGGACATTCCTGCCCAGGTGGGCTGGGATCGTCTGGTATTCTCAAGGCTTCCCGCATGCTCGTGGCCCACCATGGCTCCAACAGAGGAAGCGTTGACGTTGAGCTGTACGGCTTTTTCAGATTCCAGCTCGGACGGATCTGGCAATGGTTTCTTGGGTGTTGCCTGTCCTGGGTTGCCTTTCCGTGAAGCGCTTTCCGAGGAAGGAGGTCTTTCCGGCTCCATGGATTCAGAAGACTCCAAGTTCAGAAGTTCTTCTGCAGAATAAGATGGCTCATCGGAGAGGTCCGACTCTTCCGGTTTCTTTTCGGTTCTGGACGTTCGTTCGCTCGGAAGACTGCTGTTAGTGGGAAGACGCTCTCTTTCCCTTTGCCTGGGTGCCTTGATAGCCGCAGGCTTGAGGGTCAAGAGCGGATCAATTTCCGGCTCTCCGGTCGCAGTTGCATTGCTCTTCGCAGCATAAGAATGGATTTGGGTATCTTCAGGACTGGATGAAGCAGGCGAAGATTTGATCGTGGGCTTCGACTGACCACTCTTTTCGACGGGAGAAGGGTTCTCAGTGCAAGGGCCGTTCGCGGTTGGGACCGGAGCTTCGGTCAAGGGAGCAGATCGTTGGGTGATGGACGGATGCTGCGGATGAGACTGGGGAGTGGGATGGGATGGACTCTCTTCGAAATTCGGGCGAGACGGATGGTGGTTAGCCTTTGAGATTAGGTTCTCGGCCCCTTGAGAAGATTTGGTCGCGGGGGAGCTAGGAGGGATGCTGTATTGAGGGGAAACGGGCTCCTCAGCTTGAGATGGAGGTCTGGGAGGATCCGCGTAGGCGGAGACAGGGTTTGTTGGTCGGACGGCAGGAGCGGACTGAGCTTGGGAGCCAGAGCTGGCGTGGCGGGGACCACGCGAAGGGGCTTCGGGAGCCTGAATGATTGCTGAGCAAGAGGGGCAGGGCCCCTCGATACCAGCCATGGATACCGGCACACGAAGCTTTACCCCGCATTTCGGGCAACTGAAGGAGAGAAGGTCTTGGCCTAAGGACATTCCAAGGGTTCAGGTAAAAGAGTAAATTTGTGCGCACGACCATCAATCGCCGGCGGTAAATAGCAAGACCCTATGGGGCATGGCCTCGATTTCTCGATCTGGCCGGGACGCCCGGGTGTGAATGGGTGTGAGTAAGTCCCTACTGAGGTCCACGAATCGCTCGTGAGAGCCTCAAAAATTCATGTGATCGGGCCCCCCCTAGTGCTCCATCGGGTTTTCCCCGGAGGCCTCCCCGAGAGCGGCATGCTCCTCTGGAAGGAACTTCTTGAAGCGAGTCTTGTCGATCGCTTTCATGTAGGCCTCTTGTGAGGTCACCATTCCTGCCCGCAGCTTGTCCCAGATAGACTCATCCATGAACTGCATTCCGTCGGCTTTACCACCGATAATCACATCATAAAGTTTCTGGGTCTGCCCTTCCCGAATGATCGCCGAAACCGCCGGTGTGGCGAACATGATCTCATTCACCGCGCATCGTCCAGGCTTGTCACTGCGCTTCATTAGTAACTGGGCAACGACACCGCGAAGGGATGCCGCAAGCATGGTGCGGACCTGAGATTGCTGGTCCGCAGGAAATACATCCACCAGTCGGTCGACCGTCTTGCGAGCGTTATTGGTATGCAGAGTTCCGAATACCAGCAGTCCTGTTTCTGCAGCGGTGAGAGCAAGAGAGATAGTTTCGAGGTCACGCATTTCTCCAACCAGAACGATGTCTGCATCCTCCCGAAGTGCGGCCCGCAGGCCATCTGCGAAGGAGGGAGTTTGGATAGGAACTTCTCGCTGGGTAAGGATACTGCGTTTGTTCCGGTGTACAAACTCAATTGGCTCCTCTACGGTGATGATGTGTCTCGCGAAGTTCGAATTGATGTAGTCAAGCAGAGCCGCCAGCGTGGTCGACTTGCCGGAACCGGTTGGTCCAGTCACGAGGACGAGGCCAGAACGCATGTGGCCAAACTCTTTTACCACCGTAGGGATGTTCAGGTCTTCAAGAGACGCGATCTCGGTGGGGATGAGGCGGAACACCGCCGCCAGCCCATTTTTCTGTTGAAGGTAGTTGCACCGAAACCGGGAATCCTCATCCATCTCGTAGGCAAAGTCGAGGTCGCCAGTCTCGAGGTAACCCTCGAAGGCTTCTTTATCGCAGATCTCTGAGAGTAGATCCTTGAAGTCGTCCCCTGCCAGAGTGGGTTGATCGGGAATAGGAGTTATCGCTCCGTGGACTCGAACCTTGGGAGGTGCGCCCTCGGACAAGTGCAGATCTGATCCGCCGGATTCAATGAGGTACTGAAAATATGCGTCAATTCTCGCCATGGGGAGAGTAGGTCAGGACTGGAAAAAGGCTTTCATTTGGACCTTGTCCTCGCAGCGGTAAAGAGCTTCTTCCTGAGAGATCTTTCCTTGGACATAGAGGTTACGGAGGGACTCATCCATCGTGATCATGCCAACGTTCTTACCCGTTTGCATGATTCCTGGAAGCATGAAGGTCTTGCCATCTCGGACGGTTGCCGCGACCGCGGGAGTGTTCACCAGGAGTTCAAGGGCCAGAGCGCGACCATCTCCTTCGATGTTGGGAACGAGTTGCTGGGAGATGACACCACGAAGAGATTCCGAGACCATGACCCTGATCTGCCCTCGCTGGTCAACGGGGAAGACATCGAGGATCCGGTCCAAGGTCCTAGGAGCGTTTCCGGTGTGAAGGGTGGCAAGGACAAGGTGCCCGGTTTCTGCAGCGGTGAGTGCGAGGGAAATGGTCTCCAGGTTTCTCATTTCACCGACCATGATGACATCGGGGTCTTCCCGTAGTGCTCCTCGCAGGGCCTTGGGAAAAGATTCGGTGTGGGAGTGTACTTCCCGTTGGTTCACATGGCAGTTTTCTGAGTCAAAAACGTATTCGATCGGATCTTCCAGGGTAAGGATATGGTCCTCGCGATCCTTGTTGATGAAATCAACAAGAGCAGCGAGGGTCGTAGACTTCCCCGATCCCACAGAACCCGTCACAAGCAAAAGTCCGTTGTGATAGCGAGTGAGAGGAATGAGGTGGTCCACTGGTAGTCCAAGATCTTCCAGAGTTCGTAATTCCGTGCTGATGATCCGGAAAACAATATCCAGCCCCAACCGCTGCTTTACAACCGAAGCCCTGAATCGCCCCTGATCATTTTGATAAGCGAAGTCAACGTCGCCTACTTTCTGAAGCCGATCCCATTCCCGCTCCGTAAGGAACGACCGGGCGAGCCTGTCGGTATCATCGGAATCGAGTGGGGAATGATCTTCCCAGATAGGAGCAAGGCTGCCGTAGCGACGCCACGCAGGAGGATACCTCGTAGCGAGGTGGATATCTGAGCAATCATACTCGATGCCGATGGCAAGGTATTCATCGACATGAGCAAGGACTTGATGTTCGGCCATGGAGTCAGGTGCGGCACGCCTTACAGCGTGGTGATGGCGTTGTGAAAACCATAGAAAGCGGCGAGGGCCAAGCAAGGAATCCGTTTACGGCCGTTTCGTCAAGAGGTAGTCCCGGGCCTGCCGAAAAATCCAGCCCCGGATTGAGCCTTTCAAGAAGGTGGGAATCCAGCCTAAAAGGCTTTGCCTCAGCGATTGTGGGGGTTGGCCTTCCATTTTTTTGCGCCGGGGGAAAAGTAGGTAGGTCAGGCCAGCTACCCCAATTGAAGTGGCCCCGAAGGCAAAAAGTGGGTGGCCGCTGAGGTAGGACGAGACCAAGTGGCCAGGTCTCATTCGTCGATTCAGCCCCATGGATTGCTTCGCGATACGATCGCGGGACGCATCCAGTCTCAGGATGATTTCTCGTTTGCGCTCGAGTTTTTTTTGACTTGATTGAGCCATTCTCCGTCTTTGTTAAATTCTGCCCGTGTAAATTCGAATAGGTTTAGATCCCGTTTCTGTTTCAATTTTCGGAAGAGTAGAAGCGCCAGTGCTAAATGAACGAGACCTGCCGCCAGAGCGGAAACCTGCCATCCAATGCCGGAAAGGCCGGGGGCGAGGTCATCCAACCACCGGCCAAGGAGAGAGATGCCAGCGATAAGGATTAGGCCATAGCCAATTACAATGATGGCGCCAGTAGCGGAGGCAAGAGCGCCCCGTCGTCCAAGTGCCTCACGCGCTTCTCGTGCCTCGATGAAGAGGAGTTCGCCACGCGCCTTGATGTGCTCTGCCAGCCCTTCTAGAAGCCGATCTTTGCCGGATTGCGTTCCCGATTCCTTCGAAGAGGAATCGGGAGAGGAGCCGGAGCCGTCGAACCCGTCAGGCATGTGTTATCGCAAGCTTGCGGGTTTAGGAGAGTAAACAGGAATAAAGGGGAAGATTGATGACTATCTTCTTACAATCAGGCCGAGGAGAAATCCAACCCCTGCAGCAACCAGAATCGACTTGGAGGGATGCTGGCGGACATATTCCTCGATGTCAGATTGAATTTCACGAGCCTTGACCCTTGTTTCTTCCCAGTGTTCGCCGGCGACGTCTGCAAACTGGGATGCCTTTTCGCCGGCGACGTCTGCAAACTGGGATGCTTTTTCGCCGGCGAAATTGCGGAGCTTCTGGGCCTTCTGGGCGGCCGAGTCCTTCAGTAATTGCGCTCGTTCTTCTGCGCTTTGGGCGATCTCGCGGCTCTTGATGCCGGCCGCTTGGCGGAGGTCGTTGGCGGCCTGCTCGGTGGAGGGAATGTCCTTCAGCTGTTCCTCTGTAATGGCAATGGGATCACTCATCTTAGTTAAGTTCTCTGGTTCTCCACCCCACGGTGCCGTAGAATGACCCGGGGCGCAAGCCCCGGTGAGAGGGAGGTAGATGAGAGGCGGGAAGCGCTGCCAGAGGTTGAGTCGCAGCTGCCGGGCGGCTAGCGTTCCGGAACAATCTGAGCGCGAGGTGGATCCTTGAAGATGGGGTGTGATTCCCCCTCTTCAGGGGCCGTGAACGGGGCGCTTCGCCAAACTGGCTGTTTGAGGGGCCCCTGTCCGCGGAACTGGAAGAGTCCCTTGAGAGGGGCAAGAGGCAGGGTCACCAGTCCTAACAGGCCTCGGGCGTTCATTCGCATGGTAAGATCCATCTCGTTTGCGCTTATATCAATCATTCCCTCTCCGACGAAAGTGGTTGAGGGCGTGGAAGTGAGTAGGTCCTTGGTGAAGACGGAGCCATTCCTGATGACAAAGGTAGCAGACGCATCCTGCGCTCGCTCGTGACTGTATTCCTTTCCCAGAATCGTTCCAAGTGGAAGGGAGAGAGGTCCGAATATGGGAACGTTAAAAAGCTGGCCGTTTCTCAATCCGATCACTCCTTTTCCGTTCAGCGAACGGGTATCACCCGCAAGAGACGTAAAATCCAGTCGGCCAGTGATGCTCCCCAAGGGGTCTTTTTCGAAAGAGAACTTTTTCCCAATCTCGGAGAGGCTCAGGTTGTCCCAGCGTAGTCCTCCCTCGATACGGGTTTTTCCCTGCGGGGTCTCCTGCACGGTCAGAGTGCCAGCTCCTGTGCCTTTAAAGGTCTGGAACTTTAAAGCCGAGATGTCGTGACGGTCTGCCTTGCTGGTGATCTGAGCGGAGAAATCCCGGAGTTGCAGGGTTTTATCGAGAAATTCATAGTCGGTGACTCCCGGGTTTTTGATTTTGATATTCACTAGAGTATCGGCTCCGCCTTCTCCGTGGTGAAAGCGCCCTGACGCGCTCAGGGTCGGAAGCTCGCGGAAACCTAGTAATTTTTCGATGTATTCAGCTGTTTCGGGATCGGCGATTCGGAGAAGGGGTCCAGGCCATGCGCTGCCCTGCAAATTCACAATTTCGGTGGTCTCGCTATCCGGATGATAGTGAATCTGCTCGATTGCAAGATCGGCGCTCAGAGGGCCGCCATGACGCGCCCGGAGAAAATAATCCGAGTAGTCGAAGGTCAGTCGGATATCATTTAAATGCAATCCTTTCGGGTCAAAGCCGAATTGTGTTGTCCCATCCTTGATGCGAACACCGTTATAGACCGACTGGCCCAGGTTGCAGGCGCCCTGCAGCTCCCATCCCTTCGCGGCCGGGTCATCTTCGTGCTCGGTTGCCTCCGCTGCTACGGAAAGGGTGAGGGTTCCCGGAATAACTTTTGAGAGACGGTAAGTTCGGCCAATTTGAGAGGAGTCCAGGTCTTGGCCCTGGATTTGAATGGCTAATCTGGTTGGATGGGATTGCTGGGTAATGAGCCCGCTGACCGATCCCCCGAAAACATTCATACTCAGCGCCGACACCTCGTTCTTGCGGTAACTGGTGCGAACTTTTGCCGAGAGCTGACTGATCTCAATCGGACGTCCCAGCAAATCGAAGTCTGCTTTACCGTTTGCCCTTATTACGGTCTGAATGTTCGTTCGATGCCCGGGCCTCAGGTGGTCGATGACACCGTCAGAAGCGAGATGGGGAGGTTCGCGAAAGCGGTAGGTTGCACTAATATCTCTGGATATCTTCGGGTTGAACAGCTGGAGGATGGGTCCAGGCCACGCGGTGCCCTCCAGTTTTACCAGACGGGTGAGTTTCTCCTTTGCGTCAAAATGAATCTGTTCAGCCAGCACCGTGCCTGTTCCGCTTGCCCCTGCCTTGAGGATCCCAGCGTCTCCGTCATAGTTGAATACTGCGTTGAGATCATCGAAAATATAGTCGAGGGGAGACATGGAGAACCTTGCAGTAGCAAGTTTGATTGAAACTCCATTGTGTCGGAAATTTTCGAGGCGAAAAGTGCCGGTAGCGTCCCAGTCACTGAGATTTTTTCTCCATGCCGAGCCCTGCGCATTGATTAGGATTCTACTGGCCTCGTCGAATTCGCTCGCTGAAAGCGCTTGTTCAAGGCCTGACTGTTCACCGATGAAGGGGCGGTAGGCGGAGAGCGGGAGGCTAGTCTGGGTGCGATACTGAACCAAGTCGTCCTTCACCTTGAACTCACCTTCCAGCTCTCCCGACTTGTGCCTTACGACCAGGTCGCGGAGATAGATGTCTCCATTCTGCCAGGAAAAATCCGTATTGATGCTCTCGAAGGGAATTCCAAGAAAGCGGAAGGAGTTGCAGGAGAGAGAGCCAATGGCGCTCAGATTCATCTTCCCTTCACGAAGCGCAAATCTACCGCGTGCCCTTATTTCCGGGGCTAGGTCCGGGCTGAACTCACTCAGGCTATCGTCCTCGAGGCCTTCCCGCAATAAGTCCACAATTTTAATGGAAGAAGTCCCTTCATATCCGCCGGTTCTGTCCTCGAGGTCATAATGTGCTTGCAGGCTTACTTTGCCCACGCCGTCTGTGAAGGACAGCTCTTCCACGCTGAGGCTTCTGTTGCCGAGCTCGCCTGAGAGACGAACATCCTGCATACGGTAGCGGCCTCTCATGAATTCCCGAGCCCTCAGTGAAATGGAAGTGCGGATCGCGGTGAGTCGATTGAAACTACCCTTCACTTCAAGCTGAAGAGTGGGAGGGGAGTAGTCGGGAAAAGACCACGAATCCAGTTCGCGGAGAAGATCCTCGGTAAAGCTGGCCTTTCGCCTGCTGCTTTCATTGGTTCCGAATCCTTCTCGGAGCTTATCAGGGTTGAAATCATCCAGCGCAATATTGGCATGGATATCCATGCCTCTAAAGGTCCCACGACTGGTCTCAACTAGGAGCCGGTCGTGGCGGTCAACAATGACGCGGCCCGTAAGATTATTTATTTGTAGAGGATCTTCGTCTGTCAGTGGGATGTTTAGCTCGGCATTCTGCAGGTAGACTCTGCGAATCTGCAGCTTGCCCCGTAAAGCCTTGCCGCGGTCGACATCCAACCGCAGACCAGGAATTTTGGCTAAAATGGTGTCACGAGACGGGTCAGTAAAAATCTTGAGGTTTGTGGCGATAACGCCCTTGGTCGGAGAGAAGCGGACGGACTCAAAGTCCGCGTGGATTCCCCGGCGGGCCAGCTCGTCGGCGATACGCTGGCTCCAGCGCCCCTCAAACCCATGATTATTCAGCCAATAGAATGCCAGTCCGAGGCCGACCGCTATCAGGGTCAGAGCGGTCGCTACCCTGAAGTGACGAAGCCAGCGGAGTAGGTGGGCAGATTTCAAAGCGGGGAAAGGCTAGATAAAGGGTCTCATTGCGGGAGAGGGCCTGCACGTGAAGATAGCACAGGAACTAGGCCCTTGGGAATACCCGAAAACGGAGAGGAATTATGAAATTCACTCTGGTCGACCGGAGGCAGGATCCTTACCCTTCCGCCCAGATGAAGGTAGCGGTTCTGGGAAGCGGGAGTGGAGGTAATTCTGCTGTGGTCAGAACTGGGGACACAACGATTTTGGTAGATGCAGGGCTGAGTGCCAGGCAGTTGAGCAGAAGATTGGGCAAGGTGGGGGTCGATCCGGATTCGCTGGATGGAATCTTGCTGACTCATGAGCACCGTGATCACACCTGTGGACTGGAGGTATTTCTACGAAATCGTTCAATTCCCGTTTATACTACTGCGTTGACACGGGAGTCCCTTGGGGACCGGCTGGAGGGGGAGGTGGACTGGCATATCTTTCAGCAGGGGCAGGTGTTCAAGGTTGGAGAAGTGGCCGTGGATGCCTTTTCCCTTCCGCATGATGCGGTCGATCCTGTGGGGTTTGTCTGTCGAACGGATGATGCTGGTATCGGAGTGGCGACAGATTTTGGCTTTGTGACGAATCTCGTGCGGAATCGGTTGCAGGGCGTCCACGCCCTGCTCGTTGAGGCCAATTACGACGAGAAAATGCTGGATGCGGATACCAAGAGGCCATGGTCGATCAAGCAGCGGATTTCTTCTCGCCACGGACACCTGTCTAATCTCCAGACGGCTGAGCTGGTTGGCGGTCTCCTTGATCACGGGTTGCGGACTGTTATCCTTGGCCATCTGAGCGGCGACTGTAATTGCCCAGATCTCGCCATGTCCACGATACGTGAAACTGGATCAAAGAAGGGGCTGCATAAGGATCTTTCTGTCTACGTTGCGTCTCAGTCCGATCCCACTAGCTGGATTGAGGTTGGCGGGAAAGAAGCAGAGGAGCGCTCGGCTCCTATCGCAATGGACCAGATGGACCTTGCGATCGGAGGGCATTTGTAAAGGTTTTAACCTTTGCGCATCGATAGTTCCCCGTCATGCTCGCGCGCCTTGAATCCCCCAGCTGTCAAACCTTCGCTCGAAGAATTTCGCGCGCTCGCTGAGCGGGGGAATGTGGTTCCGGTCTACGCGCAGCTGGCCGCCGATTTTGAGACGCCACTTTCCGCCTATCTCAAGATTCGTGATGGCCGCCATGCTTTTCTTTTCGAAAGTGCGGAAAGTACTGACGCCAGTGGGCGCTGGTCGATAGTGGGAAGCTGTCCAACCCGTGTTTTTGAGGCGCGTGGCGGTGAGGTTGTGATCCGGAAAGGGAGAGAAGAGACCTCCATCACTGCGGAGCGGGATCCTTTGGCTGAGCTTGAAAAATACATGTCCAGCTTTGAGCCGGTATGTCATGGAGATGCGCCGCCGTTTTTTGGGGGTGCGGTCGGGTATCTTGCTTACGATGGAGTTCGTCAGTTTGAGCCGAGTGTTGGCGAGCCGCCGCCCGATGATCTGGAGTTGCCGGAGGCGGTGTTCATGATTACGGATTCCGTTCTTCTGTTTGATCACAAGTTGCGTCGGTTGCTGGTCGTTGCAAATGCCATGTTGGATGATCACGAAACAGTAGAGGAGGCCTACTTTGAGGCCGTGGGGAGAGTGGCTTCCCTGATTGAGGTGCTCGACCGTCCCTTGCACGTGCCGGCGCTCAATGGGCTACAGGATACGACCGTTCCGGAGCCAGTGAGTAATACCACCCAGGAGTATTTTGAATCCATGGTGGAGACTGCAAAGGACTACATTGCTGCTGGTGATATTTTTCAGGTAGTTCCAAGCCAGCGCTTTGAGGCGCCATTCGAGAAAGCCCCGATCGATCTCTATCGTGCTTTGCGGCATGTTAATCCTTCGCCCTACATGTTTATATTGGAGTTGGGTGATTTCTCCCTCGTGGGAAGCTCGCCGGAAGTTCATGTGCGATGCGTTGAGGGTAGAATTGATATCCGCCCAATCGCGGGCACACGGTGGCGGGGTAAGACGGTCGAGGAGGATGATGCGCTTGCAGAAGACCTGCTTTCGGATAAGAAGGAGCGGGCCGAGCACGTCATGCTGGTGGACCTGGCGAGGAATGATGTAGGGCGAATTGCGGCCCATTCCACGGTGGAGGTAAACGATTTCATGATCGTGGAGCGCTACAGCCACGTGATGCACATTGTGTCCAATGTTACCGGAACGCTTTCGCCCGAGCATAGCTCTTACGACGTGCTGAGAGCGACCTTCCCGGCGGGAACTGTCAGTGGCGCGCCCAAGGTCAGGGCTATGCAGATTATCAACGAGTTGGAGCGCAATAAGCGTAACGCGTATGCCGGAGCAGTTGGTTACTTTGGATGGGATGGGGCCCATGATTCCTGCATTGCCCTTCGAACCTGCCTTCTTAAGAATGGAAAAGTTTATGTGCAGGCTGGTGCCGGAGTAGTAGCAGATAGTAATCCAGCCTACGAATACCGAGAGACCGTCAACAAGGCGATGGGTATGCTGAGAGCCATCGCTCTGGCTAATACACTGGAAAGTTAGCAGGAACCTGATCTTGGTAGTGTTTATGGTTCACCTGGAGTGTAAAAGGATTTACCTGTGTCAGGTCCCCATCATTGCCGAGGCGTCAACTCAACTTAAGTCTCATGTTGCTCGTTATAGATAACTATGACTCCTTCACGTATAATCTCGTCCAGTTCTTTGGTGAGCTGGGCGCGGAGATGGAGATTCGGCGTAATGACGAGGTGACGGTAGAGGAGATCAAGGACCTCAAGCCGGAACGAATCTGTATATCTCCAGGCCCGTGTAGCCCCAACGAGGCGGGAGTCAGTTGCGAGGTGATCAACCAGTTCGGGTCAGAGGTTCCCATTTTGGGAGTGTGTCTTGGACATCAGTCGATCGGACAGGTCTATGGAGGAGAGATTGTACGTGCGGAGCAATTGATGCATGGGAAAACCTCCATGATTGAGCACAATGGAGAAGGTCTTTTTAAGGGCTTAGGTAATCCCCTCGAGGCAACCCGGTATCATTCCCTTATTATACGCAGGGATTCTCTTCCTGACTGTCTTGAGCAAACTGCTTGGTGCGGAGACCTGATTATGGGCGTGAGACACCGCGACTTTCCCGTTCACGGTGTCCAATTTCATCCGGAATCGATACTCACGGAAGGGGGAAAGCAGCTCCTTGCGAATTTTCTCGAGATGGATCACCAGAGCCAAAGCGAAGGGAGCAATGGTTCCTAAGATCAGAGAAATCCGGAGGAGCTAGGCTTCGATGCTGACTGCGAGGTCGGGGCCAAGGTCCTCGAGAGCCGCAATGAGGCCCTGTTCATCGAAGTCTTCTTTGACTGTTACCGATCCGGTAGCCTTGAAAACTGGATGACCGGCGTGGGGGGCAGATTCAAGATTACTGGAAAGCTCCTCAACGTTCCCCCCGGTGCGGACGATGGCGGAGGCGAGTTCCTGAATAATACCGGGGCGATCGTTGCCTATAACGTCGAAGGCGATCACCTTTTGGTTATGGCCAATCTCGGGGAGCTCCTCCGATACTGAGACGGTTAGATTCTCAAGGGACCGGAGGGAGGAGAGAAGGTCTTCGTAGGTTTCTTCCGGGCATTGGATTCTGAGCATTCCTGCAAAATTACCGGAAAGGTGAGACATCCGGGATTCCTCCCAGTTTCCACGATGCCGGGCTACGATGGCCGATAATTCTTCAACTAGGCCAGGACGGTCCGGACCGATCAGGGTCATCACTATGTTGCGCATTTTCGTGGAAATGAGGTTTCAGGAGGCAGGGCTCACAAGCAGCGGCCTCTCGCAATTACTCTACTATAACCGGCGTGCCGATTTCGGCGTTCTCATAAAATTTCTTCGCCAAGTCCGCCGGGAGGCGAACGCAGCCGTGAGAGGCTGCGTAACCTGGGAGGTGTCCTGCATGCATGCCAACGCCGTGGTTGAAGCGCAGGAAGTGGGGCATTGGTGAGCCGACGAACTTCTGTCCGGGGCCCGGCTTATCCTTGCGGGAGTCAGCGTCGTCATTAATGACCGTTCCGGTTGCGAGGTCTACAATGGTGCCGTAGGTCCGGGAGTAATAGTCCACAGACTTCTGGGTTACCGTGAAATTCCCCGGCCTTGTCGTGTATTTCGAGTTTCCCGTTGAAACGGGTGTAACGCCCGCAAGCTGACCGCCCTTGTAAAAGTAAGCTTTCTGCTCAGCCCTGACGATGTGGATTGCAGTGGGGCCAAGGAGAGAGTCTCCATCCCAGAATTTGGAGGCTTCTGCAGGATTTATGGGTCCGCTTTGCGGGGCGGTGCCAGCGCCAATCCCAGCAAGATAGCGTGAGGAGGGCGGGGGCTGGTCATAAATTCGAGAGATCGGTCCGCAGGAGAAGAGAGACCCAGTGGCGAGAAGAAGAGCCGGTAAAGAGAGAAGCTTCATGGCGTAGGAGCCTGGGTGTTTTAGTTGCGACCGGAAGAGGTCAGGAGTTTGGCCTCTTGATCCTAGAGTAGTCCGGGGAGAGGGGTAGACGTTAGGCCAGATCGAGGTAGGCTCACAGCTCATCCTTTACCCGGAATTGTCGGGTGCGGTGCTTCTTGCGCCAGGCCTCGGGTTTCACTGGGCCGACGGTGTTGTCGTCATATTTACGCCTTAATCCCTCGAGCTGGTTTTTCATCTTGGAAATCTGAGCTGCGTATTTGTCCTCTTTATAAAGATTCTGCAACTCGTCTGGATCTTCTTTCAGGTCGTAAAATTCCCACTCCCCAAATTCGTAGAACTGGATGAGCTTATACCGCTCGGTTCTAATCCCGTTGTGTCGGGGTACCTGATGGACGCTTGGGTATTCATAGTAGTGATAATAAATGCTGTCTCGCCATTCCTTTGGGGTCTGGCCCTTGAGTAGTGGCACCAAAGAGCGGCCCTGCATGTCGTTCGGGATCTCTGCTCCTGCGGCTTCCAGAAATGTTTCGGCGTAGTCGAGGTTCTGCACCATGTGTTTCTTATCGCGCGAACCGGGCTTTGTCACTCCCGGCCACTTAATGATCAGAGGCATCAAAAGAGACTCTTCGTACATCCAGCGCTTATCGAACCATCCGTGATCCCCGATGTAGAATCCCTGATCCGAGGAGTAAACCACGATGGTGTTGTCGGATATTCCCATTTCGTCCAGCGTCCGCATCAAGGTCCCGACACTTTCATCGACCCCTCGGACGGAGCGCAGGTAATTCTTGGCGTATCGCTGGTATTTCCATCGAACTAGGTCTTTGCCCTTGAGGTTCGCCTTTTTGAGTTCGGCGTCACGCGGGGCGTAATGATTGCGCCATGCGGTAAGCTGGGTGGGTGTCATCCGGGACATGTTGCGCCACGCAGACTTGTCAAACATGCCCTTCTTATTTGCTCCCTTGTAGGCAGGAGTGAGATTGTAGAAGAGATCGAACTGCAGGTCCATATGGCCATCGATCTCGAGTTCCTGCCACCGGGCAGGGCTGGCGTTATCCTCCCATTTGTCGAAGAGTGTTTTGGGCTCCGGTAGATCCTCATCTGCCCAGAGGTGCAGATGACGGAGGGCTGGCATCCAGTTGCGGTGGGGGGCCTTGTGCTGACACATCAGGAGAAATGGCTTCTCCTGATTTCGTCCCTTTTTGAGCCAGTCTACAGCCAGGTTGGTTACGACGTCCGTGCAATGTCCTTCGATGGTGGTTTTGCCCTCGGGAGTAAGGAGATCAGGATTGTAATAGAGGCCCTGTCCCGGAAGGACCATCCACTTATCGAATCCCTGAGGCTTCGATTTGAGATGCCACTTTCCGAACATGGCTGTCTGGTAGCCTACCTTTTGTAGAAGCTTGGGGAATGTTTGTTGGGAGCCATCAAAATTATTTCCGTTGTTCATGAAGCCATTCTTATGGCTGTGCTTTCCGGTGATAATGACTGCCCGGCTTGGGCCGCAAATTGAATTGGTGCAGAAGCTTTTGTCGAAAAGCATTCCCTCTGAGGCGAGGCGGTCAATGTGGGGGGTCGGGTTGGTGCTTTTGAGCCAGCCATCATATGCACCAATCGCATGGGGTGCATGGTCGTCACTGAAAATAAAGACGATATTGGGCTGTTTTTGAGCGCCGGAGGAGAGGATGCAGGTAGCGAGCCAGAGTGCAAAAAGGGTTCTCATGATGTATCTGTGAAGGGGGATATTATTTCTTCAAGTCGACGCAGAGCAAGCGATTCTGTCCCCGCATGTAAAGGCGCCCCTTGCTGAGGGCCATGGGGCTCCAGAATTTGAGGTCAAACCTCTTGCTGAGATCACTTCCGAAAATATTTGCAGAGGCAAGCATACGAAAGCCTTCTGCGCTGACTTCTCCAAGGCGCAGGGTGCCCTTTTCGCCATCCTGTAGTATTAACATGCCATCGGCGTAAAGGCTGGAACCCCGTCCCATGAAGGGATCGTCCCCTGTGCGCCACAGCTCTTTGCCCTCTAGGTTCCAGCAGCTCAGTCCCCCGGTTTTGCGCTTCGTAGTGACTCGGTGATTGGAGTTCTCGTTGGCTAGGAAATAAAGATGGTTGTCGATAACGAGTGGAGGATGGATCTGGGACCCTTTCGCGATAGTCCATTTTTCACTTACCAGATAGCGGCCATCCTGTCGCTTTATGGAAAGCATCTTGGATCCGCAGTCATAGCCTCCGGTAACGAAGAGAAGAGTATTGCTGACCTTGGTCACAAGGGGGATAGGAATCCTGTTATAGTAATGGGTGGTCTGCCAAAGGGTCTTTCCATCTCTGGGTCTATAGCTGGTAATAAGGCCCTCCTTGCTGCCCTGATTTGCTACCGAAGTCAGGACGATATGCTGTTCCCCTTCAATCTCCAGGAGGGTTGGAGAGGAGTGTGAATTTCCAATAGGGCCACTCTTCCATACCTCTTCTCCGGTGCTCCGGCGCCAGGCGGCAATACCTGTTTCAGATCCAAAGGGAGTGACAACAACAATGTCATTGATCACAAGTGCGCACTGCGCGTAGCCCCATTTTGGCGTCTCCGCGTCTGGGTATCTTTCGGACATCTTGATCTGCCATCGGGCTTTCCTGGTAGCCCGATCCACGCAATGCACTCTTCCGAATGATCCAATGAAATACACTGCATCTTCTCTGACGGTAGGAACGCTCCGGGATCCGGGGAATGAGGGTTCCCCTTCTGAAGGGCTTTCGTAGCGCCATTGCTCCTTGCCGGTAGTGGCGTCCAGGCAGATCAACATGTCCTTTTTCTTTGCTACCCGGTCGACTACGAAGAGGTCCTTCCCATCTACTGCGCATCCGCCGAAGCCCTGCTCGAGAGCTGTCTCCCAGACGACCCCGGGGCCTTCCTTGGGGAAGCTACGCAGTAAGCCCGACTCGCTGGAGGTTCCGTTACGATCAGGGCCTTGGAATTGGGGCCAATCTGCCAGCGCTAACGTTGAGCAAAGGGTTGTGACAAGAAGAAGGTGGAACTGTATTTTCATGGTGAAGGGTTGGGTTGGTATTGCTTTCTCCGCTTTGACCATGCGGAAAGGCCCGGAGCATCAAGAGTTGATCAGTTGCCAGATTTCCGTGGAGCCTGCTTATTCTGTGGGCTTTTCCCCTTCCGAGGTTCATTTTCCCACCAGTCGCGCGGCCCCTCCTCCTCGATCCCTTTCAGAACTTTGAAGAAGGCCGACTTCATCTCCTCGAGCTTTGCAGTTTTTTTCGAGGCGAGGTCGTGCTCTTCCTTCCAGTCGGTCTGAATCTGGTAGAGCTGGAACTTGTCGAAGCTGATATTGGAAATCAACTTCCAGTCTCCAATCCGGAGAGCTGCATGGCTTTTTGCGGGGGCAATATGGTTTCGCCAGAAGAGAGGCACAGGTCGTTCGACGGGGTTATCGTCGAAAGCGGGTACCATGCTGACTCCATCAATGGTGCGATCATCTGGTAGGGGAATGCCTGTAATGTCGAGAACAGTGGAGAATATATCCGAGCCAATGACTGGAACATCGCTTACCGATCCGGGCATGATCTTGCCGGGCCAGCGCACCATCCCAGCAACCCTTATGCCGCCCTCATGGCTATCACGCTTGCGACCACGTAGTCCCCCGGTTGATCCCCGGGTGCGACCTTTATTTCCCCTGCCCTCAGGTCCGTTGTCGGAGGTGAAGAAGACGATGGTATTTTCCTGTAGCCCCAGTTCGTCTAAAGCTCTGGTCACCATTCCAAAGGCATGATCCAGTTGCGTGATGTTGCCGTGGTGCTGTCGGATGTCCTTGTCCTTGATGTCTAGGTAAGGCTCCATGAACTCCTCAGCAGATTCGATGGGAAGGTGAGGTTCGTGAGTCCAGACCGAGAGGAGGAAGGGCTTGTCCCGGTCGCGAACCTCCTTCAGCCAGCGCACGCTCTCCTGGGCCACAAGTGGAGCGGAGTATCCTTCGAGGAGCCCCACTGGTTTGCCATTGAGCACAAAGTTACGGGGATTTTTGTGACTGGGCGCTGCATTATTCTGGGTTGCCATCCAGTGGTTGTAGCCATGGTCGTTTGGCTGGGGCTGTTTCGTGCTGTTAAAGTGCCCGTTCAGGTGCCACTTGCCAACATGACAGGTATCGTAGCCTTTTGCCCGCAGAAGTTTGGGGAAGGTAATCTCGCTTTTCCTGAGGTGGCAGGAATGGCCTCCCGGGATCCAGCGCCAGACGCCATTACGATAGGGAGTGCGTCCTGTGAGAATTGAGGCGCGGGATGGTGAGCAGACTCCGCAGGCTGAATAGCACTGAGTGAAGCGGATCCCCTCAGTAGCAAACTTGTCGAGGTGTGGAGATTGGATGATTTCGTTGCCGTAGCATCCCAAGTCTCCCCACCCCATGTCATCCACGAGGAAAATGACAATGTTGGGCGATTCCGCGCTGTGAAGGGAGGAGTTGCCCAGCAGGAGGCAGAAGATAGAGAGGCGGATAGCATTCATGAAACGATAAGGAAGTTAGGGAGAGTCTTTCTGAGGAGGTCCTGGTCACTTTGCCGGGCCAGCGGTCCATCTGATTGCGGCAAGGAGATGAGCTCGACCAAAGGGGGTGTCGATCGATTTGATGTCGTGTCCGAGCCCGGTATAAAAATATCGTCCTTTGCCCATTCTGCGCCGCCAGCAGATGGGGTGATCATCTCCCATTGGCTTCATTTCCTTGTAGGAGGGATGGTTCCTAACCGGGATATAACTCTTTTCATCGAGGCGGAGGAGAACCTCCACGCCTGGAAGGCCGGTTACCGATTTGTCGAAGTTCAGCCAGTCGGCGGTGTATCTGAACTCCTTACTTTTTCCTGCCACAACAGGGTCTCCCTCTGCCTTTGGATCAACGAGGAATCGTGCCTCCACGAATTCGGAATCACCATGGAAATCGCAGCCTGCGATTTCTATGAGTTCCGGCCAGGTCCCATTCTGGACTATGCCAGCGTGCATGACCATGATGCCGCCACCATTGTTGAACCATTGAATCACGGGCTTACGCTCCTGGGCAGTAAGGCTTTCCCCAAGGTTGGTAGAATTATTGAACAGAATCAGGTCGTAGTTCTGCAGGTTCCGTGCGCTGAGCTCGTCTGCGCTTTCAGTAATGCTAACGTTGATATCATGTTTTGCGCCGAGTGTGGCGAGATAGCCGTTGATGCGGGCGATCTCCGGGTGGCGATACCAGGAGGTCTTTGAGTAGACGATGACTTCGATAGGTCGAGCGCAGCCGAGATCGAAGGTCAACCCGAGGAGGCCCAGTAGAATAATAACACGGGTCATATGATAATTGATTGTCCGGTGAATTCCAGCAGGACGGGGAAGATCAGTCAATCGGTTGACTAAGGGACCGAAAGATCACTTCGGAGGCCTGATCAGAGGGCGGCTGACTATTTGCCCTTTTTTTCCGAGAGAAATCGCATGAGATCCCTGAGTTCTTCGCGACTCAGCTGAGCGGTCAAGCCCGGAGGCATGATAGTGCCAGCGTCCTGACGGTGTTGGACTTGATTGGGTGCCAGAGTCCTGTGTTGCCTCGTGACAGCATCCTCAATGACAATTCGCTGGCTGTCCTCGTGTTTGAGATGGCCGCTTACCACAAGGCCATCCCGGGTCGTAATGGCAGTGGAGAGGTAGCCTTCCTTGATCTGGCGTCGAGGCCAGACTACGGATTCGATGATGATTTCCAGGGGTAAACCAGCTCCCACAGCTGTCAGTTCGGGTCCAAATTCCTGCCCCTGGCCGGAAATGACATGGCACTTAGTACAGGCGAGAGAATCTCGATGGTAGACCTTCGAGCCGCGCTCGGAATCCCCATCTTTCCTCACCTCGGCAGCTAGAGAATCAATCCATTCCTGACTGAAGGCGGGTAGGCCAATGGTAGGAGAGGTTTCACTATAAGAGGTATTCAGGGCTTTTCCAAGATCAGTAGAATGAAGCCCGGCAGCCCCCAATGCTCCACGGATGCGAGCTCGAAGGCTCGAACTCAGTTCAGTTTTCTGAAGGATTGAGGCCAAGGCAAGGTCTCCATCAACACGGGTAAGAAAAGGGATTAGGTAGGGCTCAAGAGAATCATTTGGGCCGGCGGCGGTGAGCGCTGTAACTGCAATTTGTGCCGCTCTGCCGGGATTGATTGCGGTAAGCGCATCGAGCGCGGCATGGCGTAGCCGGATGTCTCCAGGGACGGTGCTCAATCTGCTGAGATCTTCAAGATGGTCTTCCGCTATCTTGGGGAAATCGCTGATGGACCTTAGGGCCGCGATACGAACCTCCGGGGAGCTCTGGGAATCGAAGATGACTTTGCTTACCAGTTCCCTGAGCTCGAGGATCCGCCACTGTCCGATCAGGCGGATAGCATGAATCTTCTGTTTGACGTTTCCTCCTGTAACAGTAGTGGCGAGGAGTGAATTCAGGCTCGGATTCCTGGGTTTCAGTTCCCTGATGGCGGCGGACTCCCGCATCGCAGACAGGACAGAAATAGAGTTTTTCGGGTCATCATGGGCTTTGGTGACCAGCCAGTCGAGATCCCCCACTGATCCCTGAGTGGCGAGAATCGTTGCGAGGACTGGAAATGCAGGGCTCGTTGGTTTGAGTATCGGGTCTTCGAGGAGATTCCGGGCAATGCTGGCAGCGTCCTGACCGGAGGTTTGGCTGAGAAGGAATGCGAGATGCTGGGTGTCCTCAATCGCCAGTTGCCCTTCCTTTAAAGAGGTGAACCACCACTGTTGCAGGGCATGGGCGCATTGGCGAAGGGCTGCCTCCAGGAATCGGTCAGTTGGGGCATTTAGGATGAGAACGGCTGTTTCCATCGCCTCAGTGGACTGGAGTTGACTGGCGGCTACTACGGCTTCCAGTCGAACTCGCGGGTGAGGGTCAGTCACTGAATTTTGAAGATATTCCAGTGGTTTCTGCAGACGATCATGCCAGCGGCCAACTACGCGGGTTGCGTAGGACCGAGCGAGTGGTTCGCTGGCTCTGAGCAGCTGCTCCAGTAGTTCAACATTCACTATTTCAAACCACTCGTGGAGGCAAACGGCTTCGAAGATCTGTCGCTCCAGAGAAGGATCCAGAGGGTCGAATGAGGATATCCAGTTTGTGAGCTCCTTTTGTATTTTCGCGCGCCCCTCTGAATCAGCGTAGCGGTCTGAGAGAATGATCCGTAATCTCTCGCGCTCCTTGAGAGTCGCTCCGCTGAGTGCTTTAAGGAGCTGTCTTGTGGGCATCGCATGGTAATTGGGGGCTCGGATGGCGCGTTTCCCCTGTGCGGTCAGACGCCAGATTCGACCGTGTGTCTTGTCGCGGTCAGGATGACGCAGGGAAGCTTGGTAGTGGCCGATTATTGGGTTGTACCAATCTGCGACGTAGAGTGCTCCGTCGGGTCCTGTCTGGATATCCACAGGGCGAAAACTCTGATGATCCGTAGTCCACAATGGGTCGAGTAGTTCTCCTCGATGGCCGGCTCCATCAGGGGTGATCCGGAGGCGATCAACCAGGTGTGCGAAGTAGCCTGCAATAACGATATTCCCTTGGAGGTCATCTGGAAGAGCGGGAGAATCGATAATCTCACAGATCATGCTCTTGATACGTGTTCCTCCAATGTCGAGGGGGTTGTGGCGGTTCTCGGTATGAACCATCACTGGTAGTAGCTCACTCACGGCGTTTCCGTTGCTTTTGGCAAAGGGCTCGCCCCAGTGTCCGTGGGACAGTCCCCAGGGATTCTGCCCGCTGCATCCTCGGAAGGCATGCAATTGCATTCTTCTGGGGCGGAGGCGCCACACACCATGCTCATCCATGCGAACGATTCCCCAGGGTGTTTCTACTCTGGAGAAGTTGTGCAGCCCCTGGCAGAAAAGCAGCTCACCGCCAGGGCTCCAAGTAAGGGAGTTGATATTCTGGTGGGTGTCCCCGGTGCCAAAGCCGCTGAGGACAACTGCCCGCTTGTCAACCTGGTCATCGCCATTGGTATCCTCGAGGAAAAGCAGGTCCTGCCCCTGGCCAAGGTAGACTCCTCCATCCCCCAGAGCAAAGCCGGTTGGCATATCGAGCCCATCTGCAAATACCACGGATTTGTCCACTTTTCCGTCATGGTCGAAGTCCTCCAAAATGAAGATTTTGTCTCTTGGCGCTTCAGATGAAATGGCCTGTGGATAGACGAGAGAGCAAAGAACCCAAAGCCTCCCCTTCGGTCCCCAGCGCATCACAATGGGGTTGGCGATCCCGTTCTGCTCCGAGGCGAAAAGCGAAACATCATAGCCTTCTGCTATTTCGAAGGAAGCGAGCTCTGCGGTAGTCGAGTTGTCTCCCATGGCAGGTCCAACCGAGTAATTCTTGGATTGGGCCAGCAGCATCCCGGGGTGTATCCCAAGGAGGAGAATGAGTATGAATTTCTTCATTGAGATTGGGTTCCCATTTTCCAGATGCTTTCCTCGGCCTGCTCAATGAGGGGGATGATGGCATTGACTTCTCTCGGAAACCACCGGGGCTGTCCTGGTCGGTGGTCCCTGCTGCTGGGAACTTGTTGACGGTTGCCGTAGAGAAAAGACCAATTGGTAGGTCTCCAGTGCTGACGCCAGAGCAGGTTCTTTTGCCCGACCTTTTTGCGCAGCAGTTCAAAGTGTCTGCTCCGACCGAGGATAGGTTGCTCGGTTAACTGCGAAGCGACGTTGCGGGCCCAGTGCCACTGTCCCTCTGAATTGAGATGACCGCTGTTGCTGGCCCATCCCGAGGAGTCGAGCTGGGACATTCCGACGTAAAGGTAGCCTCTTTGCTGGGCGAGTTGGCGGATGCCCTCGCTGTAGGCGGCAATATCTCCATTGCGCTGGCTTAAATCAGGGAGGAGATGATCGTCCGGCTTTTCGAACCGGTGTGGCGAGACTAGAACAATACGAGGAGTGCACTCTTCAAATTGATCTAGAAGCTCGCCGTAGGCTGCCAGAAAGTGAGGAAGACGGGTGGCCCCGTCCAATGCTTCAATCTGCCCAAAATTAGCAATGATGATACTTGCCCCCATTCGACGGAGTAGATCGAGGTGTGAGCCGAAATTTCTTGGGCGCTGCTGGAGGTAGACGGTGTCTGCCTGCCAGGCCAGATCGCGAAAATATAATCGCCCGGAGGATTCGAGGGTGAGAATGGTCTCGAGGAATCCAGATTCGACCTGTTTAACGGTATTCGTGCCGCCAGCAAAGGCTACAACATCGTTGGATTTCAGGGAAAAATCACCTTTGAACGGCTCGTAGGTATCCTGTGTTGAAATGGCGTTTTCAGGTGAAAGAAGTAGCTGCAGGCTTGCCCCAACCTTGTAATGCCATGGCCCGGCAAGAGGGACTTTCTGGCCGCTCCCGCTGAGCTCGAGCTTCCCGTGAGTCTGTGCGATGCCGCCTCCATAGCCGTGGTCGAATACGCGCACGGCGATATTATTCCGGCCCGGCTTGAGTGCGCCGGGAGCCAGTTTGTAAGCGCGAGGAGTAAAGTGATCCCCGGGCTGTTCGTGACCCCCAACCCTTTTTCCGTTTATCCAGGTTACGTCCATGTCGTCGATTGCTCCCAGTTCGAGAGTGGCCTCCGCGCTCGCCATCAGAGCTGGGACCTCAATTGTGCGACGGAACCAGACCACCCCGTCATATTCGGGGAGCCCTGCCTTTTCCCAGTGGATCGGGAGGTTCATAACCTCCCAGTTCTCATGATTGAGGCCTTCCCGGGCCCAGCCATTATCTTGTGATCCTGGGTCATGAATGCGTATTAGTGCCGGCCACTTCCGAGTAGGAGGCTCGCTTCCATCATTTTTGCTGGAGCGTGGTTTAATGCGGTGGTGATTGGCGCCTTCCTCGGCCGCGACTACCACGAGAGCTATGGAGAGGAAGAGGGCGTAGTAACGAAGAAACATGAATGGGTTAAGTCGTGTTTCATTTTTCCTCTTTTCAGCCTCCAGGCCAACCAGAAAAGAACTTCAAGCGGGTGAATGCGGCAGAGCTTGATGCGCTTCCGATGAAGAGAATAAAGAATCTGTGGATGAATCTGTGAGTCAGGTTGAGTTCGGGTGCGATCGAGCCCGCGCAAAAATAAGGCCCGCCTGCATTGCGCAGGCGGGCCCAGAGCTTTGGAGCAGGGAAGAAATTCCTGCTATGAAGACAAGTCAAATTCTAGAGTTTCCAGTCTCCCCGGTAGGGCAGCGAGTAGAGGATCTTGTGGGCTTTATCGTCGCCGATGACAGCCTCTTTCTTGGGATCCCATTTAACAGCGCGTCCGATCTCATGTGAGACATAGGCAATATGACCAGGGGTAATGGACCGGTGGGCATTCTCCGCAGGTGCGATTGTTTCCTTCCGGGATTTGACCGAATCGATGAAGTTACGCTGGTGGCCGGGCGAGCTGTAGCCCTTCCAGTCTCCGGCGTTGAATCCTTTCTTGGCCCACTCCTTATTGGAGGCATCGAGGCGTCCGCGATTGACCCAAACCCAGCCATCGGTGCCGATCCACTTACAGCCACCGCCAACGCGGGAGGACATTATGACCTCAATGTCACCGGGATACTTGGAAACAACGTCATACTGCCAGACAGTATCATAGATGTCTGGGGTCTTGCTGAAGTCCCAGTTCTTGGCTTCCACGCTGACAGGGCCGCCTCCTCCGCCGGTGGCCTCGAGTCCGAGCCCCCAGTGGGCAATGTCATTGTGGTGGCCGATCCAGTCCATAAGTTGACCGCGTCCGTAGTTGGTATGCCAACGCCAGGACCAGTGGTGACGAGCCTCCATGTATGGGAGGACAGGGCTCGGTCCGCACCAGCGGTCGTATCCTTCGGGCGCATCTTTCAGGGTCGGGTCACGGTCCGGTCCTGTTTTTCCTCCAGGGAGGCCTACTTCAACCTTGGTCACCTTGCCGATGAGCCCATTGCGGACGATTTCCACTGCCTGGCGGAAATTCCAGTCTGAGCGTTGTTGAGATCCAACTTGGAAGATGCGTTTGTGCTTGGCGACGGTCTCATAGACAGCCTTGCCTTCGGCGTGGAAGTGGGTGACGGGTTTCTCGCAGTAGACATCCTTGCCGTTGCGGAGGGCCTCCATGCAAATGAGTCCGTGCCAGTGGTCAGGAGTAGCAATCATTACCGCATCGATATCGTCGCGGGCGCACAATTCGCGGTAATCAAAATAGGCCTTGCAGTCCTTGGTGCCATATTTCTTGTCGACGGTTTCCTTTCCCCCGACGGATCCACAACGCCTATTACGGTCGGTGTGGTTCTTGTGACAGTCAGCGACGGCCACTCCTTGAACATCCTTGTGGTTGATGTGGGCCTGCATGACGCCAAGGCCCCGGTTGCCGATGCCGATAAAGCCCATGACTACGCGCTCGCTGGGAGCGGTATTCCCGTCTTTGCCGAGGGCACTGGAGGGAATGACGGTCGGGAAGCCGACGGCAGCGCCGGCGGCTGTTGATTTCTGGAGGAAGCTCCGTCTTGTTTGATTATTACTCATCTGAATTGCTAATGAAGCTGGGATTGGAACGGACAGGTTATTGCGCGTGGGAGACAAGGATGCAAACCCCAACCACGGGGGCACGCAAAGATGCGATAACCCAGTGCATGCTCATTCGGTCTCTCGGCCTAGGTCTCGAGCTCTGCGGCAATCTTGATAACCTGTGAATAAGGTTGCCGGATCTGGCTTGGGCGTTCCCTTTCATGAGGGCCAAGTGAAAAAGAATGGTCGCCGTGTTGACTTGCTCGAAGGGAGGCTGCCTCGCGAAAGCGCTTGAAAAGCAGCGCTTTCGGCCTAACGTCCGCCACCCGGCATTTGATTGGCCGGGGCCTGTAATCAGATGCAAATCGGGATTCCGAACGAGATATACGAGGGAGAATGCCGGGTGGCCACTACCCCGGACGTTGCGAAACACCTCCAGAAACTTGGTTTTACAGTCGCTATTGAGCAGGGAGCCGGAGAGTCGGCCAGTTTTCCTGATCAAACTTATCGAGACGTAGGAGTCCAGATTGTCGAGAAGGCGGAGGATCTCTGGTCGTCCTCGGACATTATATTCAAGGTGCGAGCACCTGAGGACGAGGAGGTTGGCCACCTTGCGCCTGGCAAGATCCTAGTGAGTTTCATCTGGCCGGCTCAGAACGAAGAGCTGATGAGTGCCCTTGCTGCTACTGGAGCAACGGTGCTGGCGATGGACAGCGTGCCCAGAATTTCCCGGGCGCAGAAGCTGGACGCCCTGAGCTCGATGGCCAACATCGCAGGGTATCGCGCGGTAGTTGAGGCCGCGCAGCATTTCGGGAGATTTTTCACTGGTCAGATTACCGCTGCGGGCAAGGTGCCGCCCGCCAAGGTTCTGGTCATCGGGGCGGGAGTCGCGGGCCTGGCCGCCATCGGTGCTGCCCGTAGCATGGGGGCCATTGTGCGCGCCTTTGATACGCGGCCGGAGGTGAAAGAGCAGGTCGAGAGCATGGATGCTGATTTTCTCATGCTTGATTTTGAAGATGAGGAGGATGGGTCTGGTGAGGGAGGCTACGCCAAGGTCATGAGCGAGGCGTTCATCGGGGCGGAGATGGCTCTATTCCGTGAGCAGGCTCAAGAGGTGGATATTATCATTACTACCGCGCTGATTCCCGGAAAGCCGGCGCCGAAGCTGATCCTCGCCGATATGGTTGAGTTGATGAGGGAGGGTAGCGTCATCGTTGATCTAGCCACGGAGCAGGGTGGTAACTGTGAGCTGTCGGAGGCAGGTAAAGTCGTGGTCAAACACGGAGTTAGCTTGGTAGGCTACACCGATCTTCCAAGCCGCCTAGCCGCCCAGTCCAGCCAGCTCTACGGGACGAATCTCCGGCATATGTTGACGGATCTGAGCCCGGAGAAGGATGGCACAGTCAACGTGAATATGGAGGATGAGGTCATCCGGGGTGCAACTGTCATCAAGGACGGGGAAGTCACCTGGCCGCCTCCTGCTCCCAAGCTCTCTGCGGTTCCCAAGCAGGAGAAGAAGCCCGAGGCGCCGCCTCAACCCGCTCCGGCAGAGCCGGCAGCAAAGCGTTCGGTCCTCGGATTTCTGGTTCCGCTTCTTCTCGCGGGGGGTGCCCTCGCCGGAGTCGGGTCTTTCGCCCCGTCCTCCTTCATGGAGCACTTCACGGTCTTCGTTCTCGCCTGCTTTGTTGGCTACATGGTGATCTGGAATGTGAGCCCCGCGTTGCATACGCCGCTCATGAGTGTCACGAATGCAATCAGCAGTATTATTATCATTGGGGCGCTCATGCAGATCTCCAAGGAGACGCCCGCAATCGTATGGCTGGCCGCGGTCGCGATCCTGATCACGGCCGTCAATATCGTGGGTGGATTCGCAGTGACCCATCGGATGCTGGAGATGTTTCGTAAGGACTAGCCTCTAATCGCAATAGGAAATGACTGACCAACTTGCAGACGCGGCCTACCTCGGGGCAATTATTCTCTTCATCCTTGCGCTGGGAGGATTGAGTAATCAGGAAACCGCACGCCGGGGAAATTTTTATGGGATGCTGGGGATGGCAATCGCCCTGATTGCCGCGGTAGCTGGAATTAAGGGGAACTACGCAGTTCTCGTTGGAACGCTGTCGCTTGGTGGCGTGGTGGGCTTTGTTCTTGCCCGGCGGGTCCAGATGACCCAGATGCCGGAACTGGTGGCGATTCTTCACAGTCTGGTGGGGCTGGCCGCCGTTCTAGTGGGCTATGCCACCTATCTCGATCCTGATGGGCAGCACTATCAAGGAGCCGAGAAAACCATCCACGATATCGAGATTTACCTGGGGATCCTCATTGGTGCGGTGACCTTCTCCGGTTCCATCATAGCCTTTGGTAAGTTGAGTGGGAAGATTGGGGGGAAGCCGCTTACCCTGCCCGGGAGACACTGGCTCAACCTAATGCTGTTGATTGTGACGGTGGCATTGGGCGTCGCCTTTGTCGGGCAGTCTGCCGAGGGCGGGGGATTAAGCCCACTCCTGATCATGACCGTGATTGCTCTCATTTTTGGGATTCACATGGTGATGGCGATAGGTGGCGCGGACATGCCGGTGGTTGTTTCCATGCTCAACAGTTATTCGGGCTGGGCTGCGGCAGCTACCGGGTTCATGCTCAAGAATGATCTTCTGATCGTTGTGGGGGCACTGGTTGGTTCCAGTGGAGCAATTCTCAGCTACATCATGTGCAGGGCCATGAATCGGAAGTTTCTCTCGGTGATTGCGGGTGGGTTCGGAAGCAGCGGTGGTGGAGCAGCGAAAAGTGGCGATGGGGAGCAGGGGGAAGCTGTTTCCATCAGTGCCGAGGATACAGCTGAATTGATGGGAGAGGCCAAGGAAGTGATGATTATTCCCGGCTACGGCATGGCAGTGGCCCAGGCGCAGCACACCGTCAACGAGATGACGAAGGCTCTGCGGGCAAAGGGAGTTAATGTGCGTTTCGGGATTCACCCGGTAGCAGGTCGGATGCCCGGCCACATGAACGTCCTCCTTGCTGAGGCCAAGGTGCCCTACGATATCGTTTTCGAAATGGACGAGATCAATGAGGACTTCCCGGACATTGATGTTTCGGTTGTGATTGGGGCCAACGATATCGTCAACCCTTCTGCTCTCGATGAACCGGATAGCCCAATCGCGGGCATGCCTGTGTTGGAATGCTGGAAGGGTCGAAACACGATTGTTTTGAAGCGCTCCATGGCAACGGGGTATGCCGGCGTTGAGAACCCGCTATTCTTCAAGGAGAATACGCAAATGCTCTTCGGCGATGCGCAGGAAAGCCTTGAGGGAGTTTTGAAAGCTCTGGGGTCCTGAGCAAGAGTTCTCCAAGGTGACCAAGAGCAAGGGCGCCGTTCCTAAGGTGCCCGGATGGGTGGGCAGGACCCGGTTATCAGGACCGATACACCGGCCGCGGCTGCTTCGCAGGCATTTCCATAAGTTCTTCCATCGCATCCACAGACGGGATCCCACACGGCGAGACAGACCTCAGGGCGTGATTGGCAGACCCCCGAACCGCCGCAACCCCTCGTAAAGAGACAGTATTGGGTTCCGGGGCAGTCGTTGTTATTCGTGCACTCATCTTTGCTGAGGCATGCCCCTTCTTGGCGAACATTCACTCCCGCTGCCGCTGCCTCACAGGCATTTCCATAGGTCCTTCCGTCGCAGCCACACACGGGGCGGAATTCGCGGGTGCAGATTTGCGGTCGAGTCTGGCAGATGCCCGGTGCATCGCACCCGTCCTCGGAAAAGCAGTAATCGGCCTCATCGCAGTCAGCGTTGGTATTGCATTGCTCTTCCACGACGCAGGCTCCCTGACTGGCTACGTTTACCCCTTCAGAGGCAGCAACGCATGGGTTGCTGTAGGTGGTGCCATCACAACCACAGACTGGATTGAATTCAAAAGTGCAGAACACTGGCTTTTCCTGGCACGTTCCCGGGGTGTCACAGCCCTCCTCCGAGAAGCAGTAATCGGCATCGTCGCAGTCGGCGTTGGTGTTGCATTCGCCTTCGTTTACACAGGCTCCCTCGCTGACGACATTCACTCCTGCCGCAGCGGCCACGCAGGCATTGCCATAGGTTTGCCCATCACACCCACAGACCGGCCTGAACTCGCGGGTGCAGAACTCCGGTCTGGGTTGACAGGTTCCCGGTGCGTCACAGCCCTCCTCGGAAAAACAATAATCGGCCTCATCGCAGTCAGCGTTGGTGTTGCATTCCTCTTCAGCTACGCAGGCTCCCTGACTGGCCACGTTTACTCCTGCGGAGGCAGCGTTGCACGGGTTCCCGTAGGTCCTGCCGTCGCAGCCACAGACGGGATTGAATTCGCGGGTGCAGAGTTGGGGTTTTTCCTGGCAGGTTCCGGGTGTGTCGCAGCCCTCTTCGGAGAAGCAGTAGTCAGCACCGTCGCAGTCGGCATTACTGTTGCACCCGCCATCTGCCAAACAGGCTCCTTCTCTGACCACATTGACTCCTGCGGCCGCGGCGGCGCAGGCATTGCCGTAAGTGTTTCCATCGCACCCGCAGACAGGTTGGAACTCAAGGGTGCAGAACACGGGCCTCTCCCGGCACGTTCCTGGGGTGTCGCAGCCTTCCTGCGAGAAACAGTATTCGGTATCACCGCAGTCGGCATTGCTGGAACACTCGGGTTGCTCGCAGGCTCCAAGATATTCCACGCTCGCGTTGGCTTCAGCAGCTGCGCAGGCATTGGAGTAGGTTTGCCCATCGCATCCACAGACTGGATCAAAAATTTCGTTACACCAACCACCGGAGCACGTGTCCATGCAGGCTTCAAAGACGGCGTGGACCTGAGAGGGGTCGCCCTGGCAGGTGGTGACTGCGACCGCTGCACATTGCTGCAGGCATTCGGAATCGGAGGGCCAATCAATCTCGAGAGCTGCACGTGCGAAGCGAGTGAGGCCAGGTTTATCTTCAGGGTCGGTGGCCATCCAGGTTTGGAGGCCGTCCATTGGATCCGAGTCAACTGGTTTGGCCTCAGAGAAGGTAACGGTCTTGGTATCCGTAAAGTGGAGGTTGTCAGAAAATTGGAATACTCCGCCGATTGCCGGATCGTCGTCCCGCATCTCAAGGGAGTAGACCATGTTGCCCTTTCCGCCGCGGCGGATCATTCCCGGGGAGATGTCCCTTTGTTTGGGATCCAGCCGACACCAGTATTCCAACGCGTTCCGGCTGGCATCTCCATCTGGGTTAGCCTCTGGGTCTGCAAGCAGCATTTCGCCGGGCATTTCGAAGTTTCGAAGGATCCAGCCAAAGTAGCCTGCTGCTACCTGTGGGTTGTCCTTGTTCCGCTTTTTACGCCCCAATTGCGGAGGAGAGAGAAGGCTGGAGGCAGGCCAGAGAATGCCAGGGCTGCGGGGCGTGAGTTCAGGTTTCCGCTCTCGAGTAGGCCACAGTATCTCGGTATTCGCTTGCAGGTTTGCGACCGTGAGAGTGGGCTTAGATCTTGGTGGAGAAGCGCTAATTCGAGCGAGGGTCTCCTGATTGGGAGACAAGAGATTGAAATTACGGGCGAAAAGATCGGTGTAGGTCGCCAAATCCTTGGAAGCGCCGATGTTGACTTCTTCCCCGGCAATCAACTGGGGAAGGTGGGGGGCGCCAGTGATCTTGCTATTGGCCTTGAGAACCCGTGATGCGATGTCGATCTGGCGATCGGCCCACGCGCCGTGTTCGGCAAGGGAAGAGGCCACCACCTCTTCTCCGAGGAGCGCCCCGGCTGCTGTTCGAATAGAGTCTGGTTCGATGGAGAGCCGGCGTTCATAAATCTGGGTATCAAGGGCGTTTTTAATTTCTGGATGGGATTTCCAAAGCGAGAGCATGAGTCTCTGGATTTCGGCGGCTTTTGCATCACGGGCGACTGGGAGTTCGATGACCGCAAGTTCGCCCTCAGGGTAGGCCGCGACAATCTGCTGGAGCTGGCCGTGCAGCTTACGGCAGAACCCGCAGGTGTAATCTCCCAGCGCAACAACTGCATGGCGGGCCTTTGGTGATCCGATTACCGGAAAGTCCTCCGGGTTCAGGAGAAACTCGCCACTGTGCAGGGAGATGAAATTGTTCTCATCCTGACGAGCTCCAGCATCACCGAGAGAAGCCTGCTTCGACTGGTCCGGAGCGGAACCTAGAATCTGGAGGAAGATCAATCCGCCGAGAGCGGGGAGAGCGAAGGAAGTCAGCAGGACAGGCCTGCGAGGTGTGCTCTCCCGACGAGAGGAAAAGGCCAGGAGAACGGTGCCGGCTACCGCAAAGCCATGAGTGGCACAGCACCACGGACAGAAGGACTTCAGAATCAGGAGTTGGACAGCGGCAAACCAGAGGGCGGCTCCTCCGATCAGAATGGAGAAGGTGCCGCTCAACAGGCGAGAGTGACGGGATGAAAAAAGTGAAAAGAACAGGAGGGCGCCGTAGACCGGAAGTCCCGTAAGGCTGACTGGCAGCCCAAGAACGTATCCCCACTTACTGGACAGAACGTTATGGCATCCGCTTCCTTCACCCGAGCATCCTGCTACCGAGGAGCCACCGAGAGAGTTCCACGCGAGGTAAAGCGAGATCCCAAGGGCAATCCCAAGGAACACGAGACCCGCTATTCTGACTGTTTTGTTGTTTGATCCCATATTCATTCAAGTAGACACGGCTCGATGTAATTTCTTAGGAATTTAGCAGGAGCAATATACCCCGTTCGTAGGGGTAAGGCCTCCGCCATCACCTGAGGGCCGTGTAACAGGAATCAGGCAGAGGATCGAGTGCTTCCTCTGCTTCCTCTACTTCCTCTGGTAGGATTGGGCCTGAACGTCGTGAAATTTCGGTCAGGGTTCCTGGTCTCCCTTTTATTCCCGAATATCGGGGGCTATCATGGCTCTGCATCAAGAGAGCTGATGAGGTGAAAAATTAACCGGCCGGCAATCCGAGAATTGTCCAGATTACCTCGGTTGGGTTTTCTCCAGCCAGTTGACGTGCTGCTGGAGGAGCTGCTGAACAAGCTTTGGCTTGGTGTTCAGGTAATTGACAGATTCAGGCTTTTCATCGGACAGGTTCCCAAGAAAGCGCGGTTGGTTTCCATTCCCGATCAGCTTCCAGTCTCCCTCGCGCACCGCCCACCCATTTCCCCAGGCCCAGTGGAGGGTGCGATGGAGCGAGGGTGCGTCTGGCTTGAGGATGAGAGGAAGGGCTGAGTGGCCATCCAGTTCTGTCTGAGGTTGTTTGATCTTGCAGAGGTCGAGAATGGTGGGAAACCAGTCTGCGGCGGTGATCGCCTGGTTCCTGACCTCCCCCTTGGGCAGCTTGGCGGGATAACTGATGATGGCGGGAACCCGCAGGCCTCCCTCGTAGTAGGAGCCCTTGGCGCCACGCCACTTGCCGGTATTGCCGCCGCCTCCGAAGGCATGGTAGTAGTGGCCCTCTTTCAGGCCACTCTTATGGTTTTTCCGAGTGCGGGCACCATCCTCGGTGGAGTGGCCGTTGTCGCTCATGAAGATGACGATGGTATTTTCGCGGAGCTTATGTTCCTCCATTTTGTTGAGGATCTGTAGCATGCGGTCGTCAGTAGTGGAGATCATGCGGGCATAGGACTGTCGTGGCATAGGCAGGTCCTTGTATCGCGCTTCAAACTTTTTGTCGTGCTGCTCGGGGTAGTGAGGAATGTTGAAAGCGGCGTAGAGCAGGAAGGGGCCATCCTTGTTCTTGTCGATGTAGTCGAGAGCCCGCTCGGTCATGAGATCTGGGAAGTAGGCATAGCTCTTGAAGATTTCGACATTGTCCTCATAGAGGTCATGGAAGCCCTGACCGTGCAGGAAGAAGTGATTGTAGTTGTCGATGAATCCTCCTAGGTGCCCGAAATGGTGATCGAAACCTTGAGATAGGGGACCATGCCCTTCCCTGGCTCCAAGATGCCATTTTCCGAAAATGGCAGTGGCGTAACCCACCTTCTTGAGAACCTCCGCGATGGTAATTTCAGAAGCCGCCATATTTCGGTTCTGGCTGTCACTGCCCTTACGATCTCCCTGAGTCCAGTGGACTACGCCGGAGCGCTGTGGATGGCGCCCGGTCATCAAGAGGGCCCGCGCCGGACAGCAGACGGTGTGGCTGTAGGCTTGGGTGAAGCGGACCCCGGTCTCAGCGAGGCTGTCCATGGCCGGGGTGTAGAGATCTTTTGACCCGTAGCAGTTTGCGTCGAGAGTGCCTTGATCGTCTGTGAGAAAGATTACGACATTGGGAGGAGCGGCAAGGAATAGAGGAGCGAAGGCAAGGGTAAGGAGTGACGGAAGAATAAGTTTCTTCATTGGTGCTGCTCCAGTATAGCGTCAGACTGGAAAAGACGCCGCAAATAGTGACTATTTTGTGGTAATATCATTCTCCAGCCCACTTGTGGAAATGAGTGCCAGATCTCCTATATTCTAATAGTAAAGGAGTTACATTTCGTTCCAAAGAAAACGGGGCTCCATGTTCATGGAACCCCATTTGTTGGATCGAAGAGATAAAGTGTTTTCGCTCAGGCCTCCTCAGCGGGTGGATCTGCCGGAGGAGCAGCAGGCGGGTCAGCCGGAGGCGCTGCAGCAGCCGATACGCCCTGATACTGGGCACTGCCAAAGGCAAGGATGAGGAGAAAGATCGGGTTAAGGAGGATCAGTCCTGCCACAAAGCCCCCGTCTTTTCCGAAGCGTTTGGCGTAATCGAGGCATTGAACGATGAACATTACCACACCCGATACGTAATTTACGAATGGGATGAGATACCAGATGATCCACCATTTCGGGCGGCCCTGGACATCGAGCATTACAATAATGTTGTAGATGGGAATGAGGGCGGCCCATCCGGGTTGTCCGGCCTTCTCAAAAATCTTCCAGTTCGCAACGACGTAAATTGCACCCAAGATGAGGAGCGGGACGGCCATCGCAAGGGCAGCCGCAATGAGCATCCCTATGAAAGTGGCAGCTTCAGCATCCGTTAATTCGGGGACAGCGTAAGGGTCGATTTGGGCTAGGAGGGGTGGCAGGTTCAGAATGTTCATTTGAATTATCTTATCCGATCGTTAATCAGGAATAAAGTGTTATCTGGAATTCCGGATCACCCATTGAGGCGAGATTCACGTTCATGCGAGAAGCGTAAAAAGGCATTATTGTGAGTCGAATCAGCGCGGTCTGCTTCGACCACTGGCCTTGAATTTTTCCAGTTGTTCCCTGAGGGAGTTTGCGATTTCGGGCTTTTCGGCCACGAGGTTGATCGTTTCGCCGGGATCGGTCGCAAGGTTGTAGAGTTGTCCCGGGGTCTCGGAAGCAGAATCCGGGAGGGCATATTTCTGGAGCCCCCCACGATAGCGGTTACCGCCGGAGCCCTTGTGGTCGAGGTATTTCCAGTCGCCGCCCCTGATGGCGAGGGCGAGGCTGATGGTCTGGTGGAGGGTATATTCCCGGATGGATTTGTTCGCCTCTCCGAGGAGAACAGGCAGCATGTCGAAGCTATCCTCTGCGGCGTCGACAGGAAGCTTGGCTCCGGTGAGGGCCGCGCAGGTGGCCATCAGGTCGGTGAGGCAGACGGTCTGCTCGCTACGTGAACCGGCCTTGATCCTATCGGGCCAGCGCGCGATCATGGGAACGCGGTGACCTCCTTCCCAGTTGTCCCGCTTGACCCCCCGCCATGGGCGG
>JAQWTV010000173.1 GCA_029242545.1 Roseibacillus sp. | reverse complement strand
TGTCTTGGGAGGACGCCAAGGGTATTGTCGATTTTCTCAACCTTGCGATATTCGTTCCACTTGGTTCTCCGCTCGATCCCAATGAAGTCAGAGCCGGTCGTGAGGATTGTGTCGACATCCTGAGGGATGCGAAGAAGTAGGACCCCTTTTTCTCGGGCCTACCTGGGCAGCCGAAGGTTCGAAAGTGCGTATACGGTGACACAAAAAAGCGGACTGCTTACTCCGTCTCCGGAGTTAGCAATCCGCTTGGTAAAATTTCGAGGGGTGAGTTTAGTGGCCTGAACCACCCGTGCCACCCTGTGTCTTCCTTACTTGGCGCTCTCAGCGGCACAGCATTCTCCGTCTGATCCACAGCAGGAGGCAGTGCTCGCACAGGAGCTAAAGGAAAATGCGGCCATGGAGACAGCACCGACAAGGACAAGTACTTTTGCAATACGCTTCATATTCCTGTCGTTTTTAGCGTCTATTGCCCTCCGAGGCAATCCAAAATCCGAATCCTGGAAACGGCTAATAGCAAGTGCAATTGCCCAGCATTGGGACCATTAGGAGCAGTTATAGCGTCAGGCTCGTAATCCCTGTTCCTAAAAGGCATCAGTGCTGAAGATCAAGGCTAGGGGCCATTTCCTGTGCTCTCAGCTCACTTTCGCGACTCCTTCCTAGCCTTAGTAGTGGGAAGGCGCGCCAACCGGTAGAGGTGTTTTTCGGTTCGGACGATAAAGGCGGCGCCGTCCACGGCTGGGGTCGCCATTAATTGCTCTTCATCTAGGGAGTTTGTGCTGAGGATTTCGAAGTCTCTGCTCGCTGAGATCACTGTGCAGACAGAGTCTTCGCCGAAGAAATAAATCAGGCCGTTCGCATAGATGGGCGATGCGGAATAGGCGCCCTTCAGTCGATTTTGCCAGCACACTTTCCCGGTGGGGCCTTCAAGGCAGCTCGCGATTCCATTTCGGGTGACCACGAACAGGAGCCCATTGACAAAGAGAGGTGAAGACCTTTCGGGCATGCGCTTGGTCTCCCGCCACACAATATGGGAGTCAGTGACATCGCCGGTTCCATCGGGTCGGATCGCCCAGAGTTCTGGGTCGTCCCGATCAATCAGGGCAAATAGGAGGCCGTCGCCATAGACCGGTCGAGGTGCAATGGACCAGCCGCGGTGTCTCATTTTCCATAATTCCTTCCCCGTGACCGGGTCATAGGAAAAAAGTCCCCTGCCCCCGACTCCGACGAGTTGGGTCTTCTTGCCTCGGGGAATCAGGACAGGCATGCCGTAGGCTTTTCGGTGATGCACAGGAATCGTGCTGTAGTCGATAGAGCGGTCGGTTCTCCACGCGGTTTCACCGGTTCGTTTTTGGAGGGCAATCACGTATTGCGCATCCCTGCCATCGACATGAAAAACGAGGTAGTCTCCCACCAGAGTCGGAGAGCTTGCCGGCCCAGCACCTTTCTCGTGATCGCACTTAAGGTCTCGTCTTTCCCATAGAATGGCCCCAGTGCGCGTATCAATGCATGCAGTTCCATAGGTGCCGTAGTGGACGTAAACCCTGCCTTCCTCAATGGCGCAGGTCGGGGTCGCATAAGTGTTCGCGGACGTGATTAACATCGCAGAAGCCACACCAAAGACATGGATGTCGTGAACGATCTTGCCGGTATCCTTATCGACGCAGACTGCGAAGAGCTTTCCCCCGTCCTTGGTGGCCGTTGTAATCCAGACTTGGTTGCCCCAGACCACTGGAGAGGACCACCCTCGGTCATGAATCTGGGTTTTCCACGTGACGTCGCTTTCCTTCCATTCGATTGGCAGGGTTGTTGCTTCGCTATGGCCGTTTCCGGCGGGCCCCCGGAATTGCCACCAGGCATCCTCTTTCGCTGTCAGCCCTGCGGCCCCAGCAAGAACCGCCAGCAGTAAGTGCAACCCTCCCCTTGTTCGCTTCATGGCCTTCACAAGGGAGATATACAGGAATCAGAGAGGGGTCTCCAAGCTTGAAAGATAGCAGCTGTGCCGCCTTGCTTCCGGGAGAACTCGTGGTAACCAGAGAGATCATGAAGTTACCCTCGATAGTTATCGGCCTGATCGTTTTGCCAGTCATTGGGGTCCTTTCAGCCGCTCCGAAGAGGGCCGAATCGGAGCCGATCACCGTGCCTCTCTGGTTGGATGGCAAGGCCCCGAATGGTGATGGCACCTTTGACAGTGAAAATGCGGTGATCACGGTTCATAGGCCAGCTAAGCCCAATGGGGCTGCGATCGTGATCTGTCCGGGAGGAGGCTACGGGGGGGTCGTGATCGGACCCGAGGGGCATGGGATAGCCAAGTGGCTAAATGAACACGGAATTACCGGCGTGGTGTTACGATATCGTCTTCCGCGCGGACGTGCGTCGGTTCCCCTTCTCGATGTCCAGCAGGCCCTCCGGATTGTGAGAGCGCGCGGCCCCAAGGAATGGGGCTGTGATCCCAGCCGGCTTGGAGTGATGGGTTTCTCTGCTGGAGGGCACCTTGCCTCAACCGCCGTCACACATTTTGATGAAGGAGACCCCCAGGCATCCTCGCCAGTCGGGCGAGCCAGTTCTCGGCCTGACTTCGGTATTCTTATTTATCCGGTAATCACCATGGGAGCCGGAACCCATGGTGGCTCTCGCCGGAACCTGCTGGGGGCTGCCCCTCCAGAGGATCTGGTTGAGCTCTATTCCAATGAGAAGCAGGTGACTCAAAATACCTCACCCTGCTATCTTGCCCATGCGAAGGATGACGGGCCGGTGCCACCGCTCAACAGCCGCCTCTTTCATGAGGTTCTCAAATCCGCGGGTGTAGAATCCGAGTATCTCGAGCTGCCGACTGGAGGGCACGGCTTGAATGGTTACAAGGGGCCGATGTGGGAGGCCTGGCAGAAAGGGGTCCTCACTTGGATGCGCAGGATCAAGGTTCTTTCCGGGGTCTGAGATTTTGCGTAGGACTAGGCATGGCAAAGATCGACCGATAAAATCATGAGCCATTCAGACCAAGGCCCCTGCTCTTCCCCCTCCGGGAGACATTCTGGCAGGTGAATTTAGCAACGTCCTTGCATTTCGGGCCGGATGGCAGCTTTTCCCACAGACACTAAGGATCATGACTAAAAGACTCTTGGCAGAACTCGCCACCAGAACCAGCGATTTGCGTATCCCCCGGATCATCCTCCCCATCATTTCCGTGTCAGCATTCCTCGCGCTCCCGTCAGTTGGGAATGACACCGCCTTTGGGGGAACGGCGGCCAGCCCCTATCCCGTGCACACCAAGGAGATTCGCATGGCCTCAGAACACATCACGATTCGGAGCGAGGCTTCAAGCGCCTCGTGGCTCTATACCTGCGACTTTGTCTTCGAGAACATGTCGAGTGATCCGGTCACAATCATGATCGGGATGCCCTTCTTTACGATGGGCGACGAGGAGAATGGCGACTTCAACGCGGTTTTGCCGACAGACGAGCAAGCAGTAGCGGTAGGGAAGCCACTCGTGTGGAAATTTACCGCGGCGGTTGACGGCAAGGCTGTTCGAGTAACCGAGGGAAAGCCAACCATCAATCCGGATCTGCTCGGGTCGGATTACAAGGTCGCCTATACATGGCCCATGCAATTCCCGGGAGGAGCAACCCGAAAAGTCCGCAATACCTATAAACTGGCTTACACGAGTAGTGCCGGGGACAACTTTCTCGACTATATTCTGAAAACCGGCGGTCTTTGGCATAACGGCAAAATAGGGAGTTCGCGTCTAACCGTCATTCTCGACGATGAACGCTACATCCTTCCAGTCGGTGACAAGCCCCGTGACACTACAATGGCGGGGAGAATCACCCCGGGCGGATACAAGGTAAGCAGCAAGGGAGATCAGGTCGTTATTAAATGGGACCTCAAGAACTTCGCGCCTACCCAGGACCTGCAGGTGGTCTTGCGTGACCGCGAACTGTTCATCATGGATCAGGTAGAGAAAAAGTCTCCGGCTGGAATGACGCGCTCGGAGCTTAGAAAACTCCGAAATTTTCCCTACGCAGCGCACGGTTACGTCTTCAAGGATCAATCCCTCCGGGACTACTATGCAGCCCTCTGGTATCCCATGGAGAATCCAGACTTCAAGGAGGCAGATCTTTCCGAGCGATCCAAGGAGTTGATTTCCGCTGTGAAACGCTTGGAGGTGATCAAGTAGATCCTTCTGAGAGCGTTCTCGAGGAAAGAATCGATTCGGTCCTGCGGTGCCTGTGGCGTATCCTTTTCCAATTAGTCTGCAGACGGTCAATAACTGTGGTGATCGCGTGAGGAGAGGGACTGCTTCTAAGGGTAGAGGCGGGACCAAGCCGGCTAACGCCCTGAGCTAAATCGAGTCAATTAGGCCGGAGCTTGGAGGTCGGCGGAGAGTCATTCGATATGGCGATCAATGATATCGAATTGCTGATCGTTATTCCTCTGATAGGCGTTAGTGTTCGGAGGTGATTTTTAGGCAGCGATGCGCCAAAAGAGCAGGCTTCGCTCTGCTGCTTCTGGCTGGCTGGATGCTGGTGCCGGGTCTGGGTTTGTCTCGTGGGCTCCCGTCAGTCCCGCCTGCAGTTACTGAACTCTTGGAGCAGCATTGTGTCTCCTGCCACGATGAGGACTCTGCGGAGGGAGGATTGCGGTTTGATAATCTGGGAAGGCTGGATCTCAAGCAGCAGCTTCAAATTATCGAGAAGGCGGAGGAGCAGGTCTACCTTCGTCAAATGCCTCCCCGGAAGAAGAAGGCGTTAAGCAACCCCGAACAGCGTGACTTGCTTGTTTGGATGTCTTCGCAGCTCAAGGCCAATGCTCGTCCTAGGCTGGAGGAAAAATTGCGCTATCCAAGTTATGGGAATTATGTCGATCACGAAGCGCTCTTCAGTGGAGAGATCTCAGAGAAGGCCTTCACGCCCTCGCGCCGCTGGCTGGTCAATCCGCGAATCTTTGAGGAGAGGCTAAAGGATGTCTTTCGGCTTGATGGGCATGAGCGGGGAAAGTTTTCGACGGGACTGGGCGAGGTCATCAGCGGAGTAAAGAACCCCTTCATTCTCCCCGAGCATTCCGGCGTTCGTGACTATGACGTAAGAATGCTGAATGGCGGGCATCTTCTGGTGATGCTTTCCAACGCCAAGTGGATTGCTGGTCGCCAGATTCTCGCTGCACGAATCAACGCCGCCGGGACACTTGCGGCGGGAACCCCGGTGCAGAGTATTTCCGGGCAGGATCGATGGCACCCCAAGGAGAGTCCTGCTCCATTCGAAGCGATAGTGCTTTCTGAGGGGCCTCCCACCAAGGCCGAGATGGAAGAGGCGATTCAGGAGCAGTTTGATAGTGTGCTGGGGCGCCGGGCCAGTGACGAAGAGATCTCACGCTATCTTGAACTGCTTCGCTCGACCATTAGGCTGGCAGGAAATGCCGATGGATTACAGCAAATGCTCTACGCGGTCTTGCTGGAGTCCGATTTCCTCTACCGTCTGGAACTGGGAGCAGGCCCTCCAGATGAATTCGGGAGACGTAAGCTGAGTCCTCAGGAGGCGAGTTATGCCATTTCCTACGCCTTGGGCGATTTGAGCCCTGATTCCGGCCTTCGGGAGGCGGCCAGGGATGGTCGGCTGGTTTCCAGGGAGGATTACCGGCGGGAAGTGACGCGGCTTCTGGCCGACCAGAGCTACTTCCGCGGTCCAGTGGACCCAAAGATCAGCGGGAAAAACATGCGTTCACACGAAACAACCCATCCGAAGCTGGTAAGGTTTTTCCGTGAATTCTTTGGTTACTCTAACGCAGCCAAGATCTTCAAGGATAGCGAGCGAAGCGATGGCTACTACCAGAATCCAGCGCGCGGCACTCTCGGCACACCAGGCTTCCTGATCAAGGAGGCCGACCGGGTGGTGGATTGGTATCTAAAAAAGGACGAAGCGGTGTTCGAAAGCCTCCTGACCACGGAGGAATTCTTTGTTTATCATGACAAGGATAATGAAACTGGACGGAAAACCATTGAGGAATGGACCGAAGCCTACGAGCTACTGAAGGACACCAACTGGAAAAAGGATCCGGAGGGCGTCCTCTCCGCACATATGGATTTCATCAAGACCAGAAAGAGCCTGAAACGCTGGTTGCCCGGATCGAATAATAAGCACCAGCGACGCACCTTTCTCAGATTCATGCACTTCTTCAGCGACACCCTCGGGAAAGAGAGAACTCCTTTCACGACGATCGCCACCAGTCATGGCTACGCCTACCACCACTCCACCTTTTACAATTTCCCTCCTACTCCCACCCTGCCCCGCTACGGCGGGGTCGAAAACCCCAATTTCAAGGGTGAGTTGCCTGACGTGGAATTCTGGGATTATCCCGTGGAGCAGCCATTCAAGATTCCAAAGAGGAAGGGCATTCTAACGCATCCAGCATGGTTGATCGCGCATTCCTCGAATTTTCACACCGATCCTATCAAAAGGGGTCGATGGATCCGGGAAAAGCTACTCGCTGGGCGGGTGCCCGATGTGCCCATTACGGTGGACGCTCAGGTGCCGGAGGATCCCCACAAGACCCTGCGGGAGCGTGTCGAGTTGGTGACCTCGAAGGCAGAGTGCCGCAAATGCCACGAAAAGATGAATCCTCTCGGTTTTCCCTTCGAGTCCTTTGATGATTTTGGGCGCTATCGGCTGGAGGAGCCCCTCGAGCATCCGGAGCACCTTATCGCCAAGCCGAAGAAGGTGCCCGCGCGACCGTGGAGTGGTAAAGGGACCAATATTTATGCGACCAGAACGGTCAGCACCCGCGGCGCATTGGTTGGAACCGGGGACTCTGATCTCGACGGTGAAGTAGCGAACTCCTTCGACCTCATAGAAAGATTGGCAAGGTCGACCCGTGTGCGGCAGTCCATCATTCGTCACGCCTTCAGATTCTTCCTCGGGCGCAATGAGATGCTGTCAGACTCTAGCACTCTGCGGGAGGCGGACCGCGCTTATGTGGAAAGCGGAGGAAGCTTCACGGAAGTGGTAATTAGCCTGTTAACCTCAGATTCCTTCATATATCGTAAATAGCCAAACTCATGATGACAGCACGGCGAGGTTTTCTGAAACGATCCCTCATGGGGACGGGCGCAATGGCCCTCATGGGGGCGCCGCGGTTACTCGCTTCCCCAGAGAAACCTCCGATGCGCTTTATCTTCATGCATCGGGGAAACGGCCTCTGGCCGAAGGTTATGGTGCCCCCGGGCATCGATGCGAAGACTCGTGAAAAGGAGGATCGCAAGGACCCTTACGAGCTTGATCTCGATTCCTACGATCTTCCCGACTGGATGGCTCCCCTCTCGGCCCATAAGGAAAATCTAACTATCCTGCAGGGCCTCTCGGGCATGATGTGCACTACCGGGCACCATTCCTGGTGTTCCTCACTAGGTGCCTTCAAGGCGAATGAGCGTCTTGGTTCCATTCGGTGGGCCACAGTGGACTTCGAGTTGGCAAAGCTCTTCCCCTCGCCCGTTAATCATGTGGAGTTGGCCTGCTTTCCTGAAGGTGGAGGAAATGCCAAGGGAACCCTTGATGGAATTGCCACTGGGTTCTCAGCCAGCGGTCCCCAGAAGCCTAACTATGCGTTTGGCTCTCCAAGGGTCGCAATGGAGGAATTGTTTAAGTCGGTTTCTCAGGATGCATCTGCACAGACCAAATATCAGATCGATCGACAGGTCCTGGAGTTTGTTGCTCGTAACGAGGGCGCCGCCGCAGCACCGCTCGGGGGGGTCGAAAAGGCCAAGGTGAGGAACTACGCTGACTCGGTTGAGGTTATTCGTGAACGCAACCGGAAGATTGACGAAATGGCCGAGGTAATCCGACGTCATGTCCCGACCCTCGATCCCAAATATCTGAATCCCGGGATCACCACTATCGATCGTCAGATCGGCCATACCGAGGTGCTTCTTGGGGCATTGATTTCCGGTCTCACCAACGTCGCTGCCTTCACGGTTGATGAATTGGGGCATCGCTACACCGGCTTTCCTGGCTTGGAGGGCATGAAGTTGAATATGCACGACGTGGGCCACAATAAGGTCATTGGAGGGCTGTCTGCTGAAGTCATCCGACAGCGCTGCCGAACTCATCACATGAGCTTGATCGACCGGATGGTAACTCGACTTAAGAGTGTGCCAGAGGCAGGTGGAACGATGTTTGATAACACCATGATCTTCTATTTCCCTGATGGAGGTGAGACGCATCACTCCCGGGGCACGGAGTATCCGTTCGTCGTCATGGCTGGTGATAATACCCGGGTGGACCTGCGCCGTCGCTATGTGCGGCTGCCGAATTACGGGCAAGCCGGGCATCGAACCTTGGGGAACTGGTATACTACTCTCCTGAATGCTTACGGAAATCCGATCCAGCATTTCGGAGCGCTGGACAATGGCCTCCTGAAATTCGGTCACGATCAAACCGGTGCCATTTCAGATTTTCTCGGATAAGGACGACGTCCTGGGTTGTGCCAAGTTCACGACTTAGCCTAGAAGGGTTACCTCTGCCCATTTTGATATAGCACAGGATAGCCGTTCCCATTAAGGTGTCCGGATAACCAAGGTTAACACTCAGGCGTTAGATTTACCCTGTAGCGAAGACGATTCCCTTGTATTGAAAATCCTGCGGGAAAGGAGCTCCAACCCCGCCACTATATATATCTGACTACCCCCCCCACTCTTCCCATGAAGCTCATTTCACGATTCGGATCCTTCCTGTTGCTGCTAGGCCTTTCACCTGTTCTGTTTGGTGGGCCGCTTATTACTGAATTCATGGCGGATAATGATTCCTTTCTTGTGGATGAGGATGGTGATTTTTCCGACTGGATCGAGATACACAACCCAGATGATTCCTCGGTCAACCTTGGAGGATGGTTTCTCACTGACAACGCGGCGGAGCTTTCGAAATGGGCTTTGCCCTCGGTCACCCTTGAAGCAGGAGGCTTTCTCGTTGTCTTTGCTTCGGGTAAAGATCGGAGGAATCAAGGCTCGGAGCTCCACACCAATTTCCAACTCAACGTCGGGGGTGAATACCTTGCGCTTATGCAACCGGACGGAGTGACGGTGGCCAACGAATTCGGGCCCGAGTATCCCGAGCAGGATGAGGATCGAACCTACGGGTTGCCATTCATAGGTGCACCTCTCGTGGAAGAAGGTGCCGATGCCCTGATTTATGTCCCGCGGAATGGCGGCCTCGGGTCAAGCTGGACGGAGGCAGGCTTCGGTGGGTTCTTTGGCTGGTCGAGTGCCGAAACTGGGATTGGATACGGATTGCAGATTCCCGGCCTCACCGTGCGGGATGTCCATTCGACCGTTCAGCTCTGGAGCCTCGAGACAGCCGATGCGGTGCTCAATGGAAGCAATGTGTCTAGTGAGACTATAGTGGTGGCGCCGGTCTGTAATTTTCTTGATACCGGGGGCGATGGCAATTTTGGCAACAATCAACCGTTTCCCGGCGGAGGTGGTGATGATTATGTTGTCGAGGTAACGGGCACTATTATCGTGCCAACCGCGGGAACTTGGACCTTCGGACTCAATTCGGATGATGGTGGGCGGATCCGCGTCAATGGCGCCGATGTCATGGTTGATCCTACGTTTCATGGTGTGACCGATAATTTTGGGTCAATCAATTTGAGTGCAGGGCCTCACACAATCGAGGCCATGTTCTGGGAGAGAGGAGGCGGATCTGCGATGGAGTTGTTTGCAGCCCCGGGCTCTTTCACCTCCTTCAATAGTAACTTTCGACTGGTTGGGGATACCGAAAACGGCGGATTACCTGTTTTCACCACCCCGGAGGGCTCAAGTGGTGGCGGTTTGATTGCTACCGATATCTCAGGGAGGATGGTTGGAGTGAATCGAAGCGTCTATGTGAGGATTCCATTCACGGTGGAGAACGCCGATGAGCTCGAGGCCCTCTCCCTTTCGATGCGATATAACGATGGATTCGTCGCCTACATTAATGGTGAGCGGGTAGCGAGTTCGAACGTGCGGGCCGGCACCCCTGCTTGGAATGCGGGGTCTCTCTCCACGAGATCCGATCAGGACGCGTTTGAAGCGGAGGTCTTCAACATCTCCGAAAGTGTCGGGCTACTTAACGAGGGAGGCTCCAATGTGCTGGCAATTCATGGATTGAACAACAGTGTTTCCGACGAGTCCTTTCTGATTCTTCCTGCTCTCGCAGGAGGTGGTCTCACTCAAGGTGACCCATTCTACTTTGACGACCCCACCCCGGGTGGAATCAACTCAACGCCTTCAAGCCAGGGTAAGGTTGAAGATACCAAGTTTAATCCAGACCGGGGCTTCTATGAGGATCCCATTACAGTGGAGATCACCACGGAGACTCCGGGAGCAACTATTCGGTATACAACTAATGGGGCTACCCCAACCGCCACTACGGGCTCGCTCTATTCAGGTCCGATCCGGATAACCAGGACCACTACCCTGCGGGCGGCGGCATTCAAGCTGGGGCTCGATCCGACCAACGTTGATACTCAGACCTATCTTTTTACTGATGACATTATCCGGCAGACCACTGGAACACCGGCGGGTTGGCCTGGAGGCTCGGTCAACGGACAGGTATATCGTTATGGAATGAACACTGGAGTAGTGAATAGCGGTAATCCTGCCATTGGTGGAGTCGAGCAGGTGAAGGATGCCCTGGTCTCTATACCGACCCTCTCCATTGTTCTGGATCAGGCCGGCCTGACCAGCTCAGGAACTGGGATCTACTCAAATCCGGGGAGCAGTGGATATGCGTGGGAGCGGGAGGCCTCTCTGGAGCTTATCCATCCCCCAGGGTGGATAGACCCGGACGGTAATGAGAGCGGATTTCAAACTGGCTGCGGACTTCGGATCCGGGGTGGATTCTCCCGCCGGACGCAAAACCCAAAGCATTCCTTCAGACTGTTTTTCCGTGGGGAATACGGTGCCGGTCGGCTCAATTATAAGCTCTTTGGTGATGAAGGCGCCGAGGAGTTTGATAAGATCGACCTAAGGGGGCCACAGAATTATTCATGGGCGATGGGAGGCACCAACCAGAATAGCTTTATCCGGGATACCTGGTCCCGTGATCTGCAGGGTGAGATGGGCCACCCCTACAAGAAAAGTCGATGGCATCATCTTTATCTGAACGGGATTTACTGGGGGATGTGTGAGACTGACGAGCGGGCAGAGGCCAACTATGGCGAAATTTATTTCGGAGGAGATGAGGAAGATTACGATGTGGTGAAATCGTTTGGTAGTGTCACGGACGGGAACAGGGCTTCCTATGAAAGACTCTGGGAGAAATGGCAGCGTGGGTTTTCAAGTGACGCGGCATATTACGACGTGCAGGGAAGGAACGCCGATGGTAGCATTAACCCGTCTCTCGAGAAGCTGATCGATGTGGACAACCTGATCGATTACATGATTATCACCTACTACACGGGTGATCGAGACGGTCCGGGATCGCGTTATACTCAACCCAACCCCAATAACTATTTTGGTGTTTACAACCGAGTCTCGCCAGACGGATACAAATTCTTTGAGCATGATAGCGAGCACTCGTTGGGAACTGGAGAGAACAACATGGTGACTCCGTTTACGAGTAGTAGCTCCCTGAATCAATTCAACCCACACACTCTTCATGAGCGCCTGGCAACTCAGAATCTTGAGTACCGCACTAGATTTGCCGACCGAGTGGCCATGTATTGCTACAACGATGGACTCCTGACCGATGCGGCTGGGATTGAGAGGGTTAATCGAAGAGCGGATTATATCAGCCCGGCAATCTATGCGCATTCCGCCCGGTGGGGAGATGCCAACCGGAGCCATGCAGCGTGGCTTGGAGCGGTCCAAGGTGTCAGGAATTTCATCACGGGGCGGGTGCCGACTCTTGTCAGCCAGCTCCGGTCAGTGGACTGGTATCCAGATGTGAATCCTCCGATTCTAGGGCAGCATGGTGGAGTCATAACGAGCGGCCGCCCACTGCTGATTGAGGGTGGCCCGGGAACGATTTATTATACTGTCAATGGAGAAGATCCAAGGCGACCTGGTGGAGCGCTGAGCCCGGGAGCAAGAGTCTACGAGGGAAGTACTACGACGGAGAACCTTGTGAGTGCCGGATCGGTTTGGAGGTATCTCGACGACGGGAGCAATCAGGGAACGGCGTGGCGGCAGCCTGGTTTCGACGACGGGTCCTGGGAGTCCGGCCCCGCAGAGCTGGGATATGGTGACGGCAATGAGGTCACAACGCTGTCGTTCGGTCCAAATTCGAATGCGAAATATCCTACTACCTATTTTCGACGGTCCTTCACCGCCACAGGGGTGTCTGACTTCTCCCGGTTGAATATTGGTCTCCGCCGAGATGATGGCGCGGTGATTTTTCTCAATGGTATCGAGGTGGCTCGCTCAGGTATGCCTGCAGGCGGTATCAGCTATCTGACTAACGCTAATTCCGTTGCGGGGGGCGCAGACGAAACCACCTTTTTTAACCTTGAGGTTCCGGCTGACGCTCTCGTCGAGGGAGCGAACACTCTGGCCGTCGAGATCCACCAAGTCAGTGGGTCGTCAAGCGATATCAGCTTTGATCTGCGCTTGGATGGGACAAAGAGCTCTACCGAGAACCCTCTTATTCTCTCCACCGCTGGTTCGGCTGTAGTGCGCGCCCGTGTCCGGAATGGAAACGAGTGGAGTCCTCTGACGGCAGCGACCTTCCTAGTGGATACAGACCTCGCAGATGGAACGAGTTTGGCGATTTCCGAAATTCACTATCGCCCCTCCGCCCCCAGAGATGCCGAGTTGGATGCAGGCTTTGACCAAAGTAGTGACTTTGAGTTTATCGAACTCCTTAATAAAGGGTCCCGTCCAATTGACCTAGGAGGACTGGCCTTTACGACTGGAATCGGTTTTGAATTTGATGCCTCGGTCGCGGGGACCACTCTTCTCGAGGGCGAGCGCATGGTGCTGGTGAATAACCTTGCAGCATTCCAACTCCGCTACGGTCCTGGGGTGCAGGTTGCCGGCGAATATTCTGGGGCTCTCGATAACGACGGAGAGCAGCTTGTTATTACCGACACGTCCGGTGAAATCGTGCTGGATCTGACATACAATGACGCAGATCCCTGGCCAGCCAGTGCGGATGGAGAAGGATATTCACTCGTTCTCATGGCGCCCGGGCAGGTCACGAATGCCAATTCTCCTGCCGCGTGGCGAACAAGCTCAGAAACAAATGGGAATCCGGGTGAGAGCGATGCTACCAGTTATAGCCAATGGAGGATTTCAGCAGGAGTTACTGATGATTCAGCGGATCCTGACGGGGATGGGCTTACCAATCTGATGGAATATGTCCTTGGGAGTAGCCCCTTGAGCCATTCTGATCAGGCGGCACCGCAATCAGCTATCCGTGAACTGGAGATTGACGGAGTGACAGAGTCCTACCTTACAATGGAGGTGCGACGTCGGATCGGGGCGGAAGACGTCGTGATTGAACCCCAATACAGCGAGGATTTGCTTACTTGGTCCGGTGGAGAGGAAAACATCACCCTCATCAGCGTGTCGAATAATGGAGATGGTAGCGAAACCTTAATGTTCCGGGGGGTGTCGCCGATTTCTGAGAACCAAACTCTGTTTGCAAGGAGTCAATTCACGCTTTCTCCTTAATCTCAGTGTTCACTCTATCTGCCGATTTTGCTTTGGATTGCGAAGTTGAACTCTGGCTTCAGAGTGCTTTAGCCACGCAAAGGGGTGGAGGTTGTTCATGACCAGACCTTCCAGAGTCCTGAGGTTAGGTCCTCACGCGGCCCTCGCCCTTCTGCTGATGGTTTACGTCTTCGCCTCCATTGGTGAGCCTGAGAAATCTGAAGGGCGCGCCCATCCCATCACCTTGACATGGGAAAACGACATCTTGACCATCCATCACTCGGGTATTCCAGGTGGAAAAATCGATACGTGGTATCTTGAGGCCTACTGCCGCGCCGGTTCGACGGACCGAAAATGGGAGGATAGTCTGATTCCGCACCAGACAGAGCTTGTTTCAATCAATCAGGAGAAGACCGTGCTCAAGCTTCGCTGCAGGCTTAGCGATGGAGTAACCGTCGATCATGTTCTTCGCGCGGTCGCGGATGGGGTCACCGTTGATGTTATCGCTCGAAACAGTGCCAACACTGCCTCGCCGGCTCATTGGGCTCAGCCCTGTACGCGTGTCGGCACCTTTACTGGGACAGGTCCCTCTGTGACCAATGACAAGTATGCCTACCTGAAGCGCTCCTTTATTTTTCAGGACGATGACGAAGAGCCTGACTTCATGCCAACCAACCCTTGGAGCATGGAAGCGCGCTATGTTCCCGGGCAGGTCTGGTGTCCTGCCGATATTCCCAGAACCGATGTAAACCCCCGCCCTCTTAACCCTAGGACCCCATCCCTCGGGCTGATTGGTTGTGTTAGCGGGGACGAGAAATGGATCCTTGCGATGGCGTGGGAGCCCTATCAGGAGCTTTTCCAAGGGGTCATTCGCTGTCTCCATAGCGATTTTCGGATCGGTGGTCTTGCCCCGGGCGAAGAGAAACTTATTCGTGGCCGATTCTACCTTGTGCCCAATGATTTCCCCTCTCTGCTCGCGCAATATAAGAGGGAATTCCCTAATCAAAAATCCCGGTAACCCGGTAACCGACGCAGGGAAGGCGATACGCCATTAGCTGTGTCATGTGGCCAAGGCTTCTATCAGGCTAGGGGGTTTGGAGTAGCTCTCCGGATTGAGAACGGCGTATGAGATTCATGAAGTGGTTCGGTTGCTTCCATTCGCCGTTCCAATAATAGTCGTAGGAGCGATTAAGGCCGGTGCCCTCCCCTAGATCATTCCAAGTGGCAAGCACGAGGATGTCTGATTGCCGGGTATCGTTGAGAACCTGTTTGAGAATCCGATCATCCTTGGCAATCAGGTCGTCGGCGGTTGCCGCTCGCTCTTTGCGGCCATTGCCCCTGTTTACGCCATCCCATCTGACCATCGAGTGACTAAGGGTGATCCCCCCCCGTGTCTCGCTGGCGTAATTTTCCTCTCGGTCAAATGTGTACCATTTGAAGTGAGAGTCAGACACGTGTTTCATCGAGGGTCGATAATTGAAAGCCGTATCGACCGCAACCCACGGAGTGACTCCAAAGTCATTCCTGAATAGCTCCTTCATCGCTGGAAGGACACGGTCAAAGTTCTGCCTATTCTGCAGTGTATTGCTATTGTAGAAGTAGATCATGGGTCGCCCATTGATGAGATACCAGTGATCGCGCGGTAGCGCTTCGAAGAAGGGCTTCCACTTTGCCTCATAGAGGATCTTAGATGTCTCTTTGACTTTTAGGCAGTCGGGCGTCTGTTTCCAGAACTCGCCGAACCAAGGTTGGCCCCAGGTCCACGTATCGTCAAAAAGTCCGAGTTTCACAACGTTCTTGCCATCGTCCTCCCGAAGGCGCGCCAAACCAGATTGTAGGGCTGATATCGTTGAGGGTTGAAGATCGGGCCCATAGACGTTCAAAAGCAGGAAATTCAACCCCGCATGCCGACTATCCCTGAATTCCCGATACCAGAAGCCCGCGTTGTCTGGATGATATAATCCATCTTTCGATAGGTTCTTATGAGTGGAGTCCGAGCGGTAAATGGAAGCTGGGGCAGTCATCCCAGGCACATGATTGTTTGCCCAACCCGGCCCACCATTAGGACCCTCGGGGCTGGTAAAGAAAAACATGAAAACCGCGCCGACATCACGGGCAAGCTTCTTGGTTGTATTGGGCTCGAGGACCGTTTGGATTTGCCAGGGGTCGGAGTATTGCCACCGAGGCTTCACCCCGGCCTTTTCTGCAAGGGCGATACCTAGGTCGATTCTGCGGCGAAAGGTTCCAGATCTCATTTGAGAACTGTATTCCCGGACAAGGTCCTGTTCGGGAATTCTGCCGGTAAACTGCTTCCACAGAGCCTTGATGAATATCGAAGGACTCTCCCCCAGGTTAAGATCATGGGTAGCGCTCATGCTGAGGCGCTCTAAATCTACCGTCGGCTTCAATGCGAAGGGCGCTTTAGTCTCTGATCGCCCCTCGCCCGTGTCATCGGCATTAAGCGCTCCCTGAGTGATCAAAAGCACGAGGGAGACAGCAGCGACCGTAGATGCGCTGGCTAACGTTGAGCTTTCGTAAACGCTCATTAAGCGAGGTGGTGGCAGACTCTCGTGGTGAGGAAGACTCCTCTCCAGAGGCCTCTTGCTTGCTCCTTGAAAGGGGTTTTTGCAACTCTAGGTTTGAAAGATTCCTATTGAAGAGCGTGTGAAAATCCCATCCATGCCCCTCCTCGGGAAGCTTGACCGTTAAGGGCCCCATCGAGCACTATTCTCCTCCATGAGGAGGATCTCTCTAAAGATCGGAATCGGAGTATTTTCTTGGCTTGTTTTATCGCGCGGAGTTTTGGCTGAAGAGAATGACCCTCTTAGCATTCCCGATAGCGATGAAGGTGTTCCCGGCGCTGGTCCCTTAAGGCGGACCGATTGGTTCCGTGGGGTTTGGAAAGGGCGACGCAGTTCGTGGCTCAACAAGACCGAGAAGCCTCAAGATTCGATCGTTTTTCTGGGAGATTCGATTACGCAGGGCTGGGGTGATGACTTCAGGGGGTTTTTCGGTGACTTGAACGTTGTGAACCGCGGAATCAGTGGCGACACCAGCCGGGGACTCCTTCTGCGATTGCCGGGCGATGTGCTGGACTTGAATCCAAAGGCGGTGGTCATCATGGTTGGCGCCAATGATCTCGCAGAAAAGGCCCGAGGAGAAACGGTATTCAACAATGTGAAACTTATTGTTACTCGTCTGAAAAAGCACAGTGAAACCATGCGCATTATCGTATGTGAGACTTTCCCTTGCGCTCCGGACGATTATCGACCGGTTGCAGAGATTCAGAAAATCAACGCCCTTTATGCCAAGACCTGGGCGAACGATGCCAGGGTCACAGTCGCCAGCACATACAAGCTTTTTGCGGGTAGCGATGGGGCCTCTCTTCCTAAGCTTCTTCCCGACCGCGTTCACCCAAACATAAGCGGCTATGCGGTTTGGGCAGGTGCGATGCACAAGATTTTTCGTAATCTCAAACTCGGGGATGGTGCTGCCTATCCCCATGCATGGGTTCACTTCAGCCGTAATGACAGAGAGGCGGTTCTCTTTAATGGGCTCTATGGCTACTCTATGAATCGCCCTGCTCCACTCCAGCTGACAATGAATGTGGAGCCTGAGCCTGGTCATCACCTTGCCTTCCAGTGGGTCACAAAGGATGGGTTAGTCAGTCCTATCAAAATCGAAGTTAATGGGAACGCGCTGACGCGCCGTCCCTCTTCAGGAGACGAGAAAAGTCCGCCCCTTTTCTGGGAATCTATTCCTGTGAGTGAATTTGGAATTTCCAAGAGAGAGCACAAGGGCTCATACCGGATCCGAATCTCACAACCGGAGGGTGACAGAAAGGACGCCTTCATATCAGGAGTGCGATTGATCAGCAGCCCTTCTCAGCTAAAGACCCTTCAGCTGCCTGAAATGACTCACGAGGCAACCTTTGATTTCCCGGGCACAAAGTCTGAGTCGGAAAAATCTTCCAGATGAAATTGGCATTTCTGGCAGTTTGTCATCTGACAGCCTCATTGACTGCCGCTGATTTGGCTGTTGGTAATGAGGCCTCCGGTGAGATCAAGGAATTCCTTGCGGATACCGTTGCTCGGGAGGAAATCCCCGGTTTGGTTGGGGCAATCACCTCGTCTAAGGGTGTCCTCGCGCTGGGATCGGCCGGAGTCCGCAAGCATGGTAGCGAGGTGGCGATAAGCGATGCTGACCTCATTCACCTAGGTTCCTGTACAAAGGCTATGACCTCTTCCATGATTGGCACCCTTGTCAAGGAGGGGGCGCTTGGTTGGGAGACCTCCCTCATCGAAGCGCTTCCGGATCTCAAAGGGGCCATAGATCCGAGTTTTTATTCCGTCACTTTGTGGCAGCTCCTCACTCATCGAGGCGGGGTGCCGGCCAACGCGAAGGATTGGTCGTCCCACGCCAGGATGCCGCTTATTGAGCGGCGTATCGCCCTTTTGAAAGAGAATCTTAAGTTGCCGGCAGCCCACAAGAAGGGGAGCTACCTCTACTCTAATCTGGGCTATATGATTGCAGGTTGTATCGCCGAGAGGGCAACCGGGTTGACTTGGGAGTCCATGATGCAGAAGCGGCTTTTCACTCCCTTAGGGATGAAAAGTGCGGGTTTTGGGTCACCTGGCGCGTTGGGAGACGTTGACCAGCCGTGGGGTCACCGAAGATCCGAAGGTAAGTGGAGTCCTCGTCAATTTGATAATGCTCCATCCCTTGGTCCTGCTGGGCGCATTCATTGCTCGATGTCGGATTGGGCGCGCTTTCTCGGTTGCTATCTACCAACTGGAGAGCGGCTAGGTCTCGGACAGGACGGACTCAAAAAGTTAGTAACGCCAATCGGGCAGTATGCTGGGGGGTGGATTGTTGCAAAACGTCCATGGGCAAAGGGTGTCGTGCTGACCCACAGCGGAAGTAATACTATGTGGTATGCCACGGTCTGGCTGGCGCCCAATCTGGATCGCGCTTTTGTGGTTGCGACCAATTGCCGGGACGAGCGGTCGCATGGAATTTGTGATCAAGTCATTGGGAGGCTCATCAGGATCAACCAGAGCTTCGTCCCGGCGGGAGAAACGCCCTGAATGCTCTGGTATTGAGGCTAATCAGGGATTTGCAACCCTATCTGGCGCTTTCCTTGGAGCCACGTCTCAGGACCCACTGAGCGTATAGAATCGTGGCCGCGGTCATCACGACATTGATGGCTACCATGGTGTAGAAGAAGGTTGTCAGCACAATTCCTACAACCGTCACAAGGAGGTGAAAGACCCCGATAGGAAGGATGATTTTCCGAATTACGGATTCAACGAAGCCATACAGGGGTTTTTTTACCGCTTGGAGATAGCCCGTATGAATAAAAGTCATGACATACGCCCACTGAATGAAGGCCATGATCCGAATGTAGGTAGTGCCTACCTCCACCACCGCAGGGTCCTTAGTAAATAGCCGAACGAGAGGTGTCGCGAAACAAAGCAGGATTACCGAGGCTCCGGCGACCAGAACCAGTCCGTATTTGATGCACAGTGAGACACATTCCTGCACCCGGTCCAAGCGACCCGCTCCGTTATTCTGTCCAACAATGGAGATAATGGCTGAGCTAAGCCCAAGTGCAGGAAGAAGAGCCATTTGCTCAATCCGGGTCCCAACCCCGAAAGCTGCGACGGCAACCTCGCCGTAACTATTCAGGTAATAGGTTGATACAAAGAACCCAAGGGCGATTGACATCATATTAAATGCCGTAGGTATGCCTTGATGGAGTATCTCCCCATAGATCTTGAGCTGAGGCCATTCCAGAAGCTGAGGTATTTGGATGTAGCCCCTGCGGAGAACGGTGGCAAAAAGGTAAAGGCCTCCCAGTCCTTGGATGATCACTGTTGCCCATGCGATTCCGGCCAGACCCATGGGTGGAAGGCCGAAGCCCCCATAGAGAAACCAGGGATCCAGCACCAGATTGGCAAAAAAACCTGCAACGAGGACCATTCCAAAGGTCCTGCTATCGCCGTGTGCAAGCAGGATGGCGTTGCTCATGCTACTAAGCAAAAAGAAGCCTGCACCCCAGAATAGTGGGCGGACATAAGCATTCGCGAGCTCGAGATAGCTCCCACCTGCTCCAAGGAGTTGAAATAGGGGTATTGCGGAAGCGAGTCCTGCCGCGGTGATTATGATGGAAAACAGAAATCCCAGGGAAAAGACCTGGCCGGAATAGGCCTCTTCTTTGTCGGCATCCCCTGCCCCGATGGCGTTGGCAATAAGGGCCGAGGAACCTCTGGCAACGCCTTGACTCAACGCGATAATCACGAAGAAAACAGGAAAGGAGAGGGCCATCGCGGCCAGTGCCTGAGTCGATACCTGACCGGCATAAAAGGAATCCACGACATTATACATCGTGTTGAAAAGAAATCCTACACTCAAGGGAAGTGTAATGTTGCGGATATGAGCGCCGATTGAACCTTCCGTCAAAGGAGTGGATTTCATCTGAGAGAAGTTCCGTGCAATTGTGGGTCTCAATGGCAAACCTTCATGCCACCGAAACTCTGCGGGGCGGATACAACGCTGAAACCCTGCGGCGATCAATGCCCAAGATTTAATTATGGCAATCGTCCAGAGAGGTTATTCGGCCGATTAGGAATTAGGTTCAATCCTGAAATCGAATCGTAATATTGACCTTTTTCGTTAGTGTCTAACCTACAGCGAACTGCATTAATCCCTCGGAAGCAGGGTGCATTGATAATGAATCCGTCAATCACAGGTAATTCACCAACTGGAAGAGTCGTAATTACGGGGGGCACGGGATTTATTGGTATGAGTTTGGCCCGTCACCTTGCTGCGCTGGGCTACGAAATAGTCCTTATCTCTCGTCATGGCACGGGCATAAAGGGCCCTTGGAAGCACGCAGAATGGGATGGGCGAACCGTTGGCAAGTGGGCTCGACATTTTGAAGGAGCCCAAGCGGTGGTTAATCTTGCAGGTCGGACGGTAGATTGCGTCAAGAGCGCTGCTCACTGTGACGAAATTCTACGCTCGAGGGTGGATTCTACCCTAGCTGTTGGAAAGGCCCTGCGGAGCATCAAAGTCAGGCCCCCGGTTTGGGTTCAAATGTCTACCGCGCATATTTATGGTGATCCACCTGAAGGGTGCTGCGATGAAGATTCTCCATTTGGAATCGGACTAGCTCCTGTAGTCGGTGAGGCATGGGAGAAAGCCTGTAAAGAGGCTGCTTTCACGGGAGTGCGCCAAGTGCTTTTACGAACAAGCTTTGTGCTCGGCGCAAGTGGTGGCGCCTTCCCAAAGATGCGGATGCTCGCTCGTTTGGGACTCGGCGGCCGTGTGGGCACCGGGACCCAGGGAATCAGCTGGATTCATGTTGATGATATGAATGCGCTTATTACCCGTGCGATTTTGAGCGCATCAATGAGAGGTGTCTATGTCGCTACCGCACCCCATCCTGTTTCTCAGGAGGAATTTATGCGGGAACTTAGGCGCGCGATAGGAATGCCCTTTGGATTGCCTGTCCCCGAATGGATGATCCGATTTGGATCCTATTGGGTTCTGCGGACCGACCCGGAGCTTGTTCTCTTAGGTCGATATTGTGCTTCGCGACGACTGAAAGAGGAGGGTTTCCAATTTCTCTTCCCTAAGCTTAGTGATGCCATGGGCGACTTGTGTGCCTGATGAACTCTCTCACCTCCTCTAGCTTTTGTATCAGCGGCCCCAATGGTATTTCGGAACTCATAGCTCTGATTATTCTAAACTCTTCAACGCGGCGGAGTCCTGAAACTTGCATGGCAGGCTTGCGGCTGAAAGGATTGCTCTCTCTTTCCTATGATCGTCAGCGTTCTTCTCCCGCTCGTTATCGCATTCATCATGTTTTCGCTGGGACTCGGGATGGGGTTTGCCGACTTCGGTTGGGTGATGAGGTTTCCGCGAGCCTTCGCGGTTGGGCTGCTTAATCAATTGATCCTGCTGCCGCTGGTGGCCTTCGGATTAGCGCATGCCTTCGGCCTATCACCGGTCTTCGCAGTCGGGCTTATGATTCTGGCCCTTTGCCCCGGAGGGGTGACCAGCAATCTTCTAACCAAGCTTGCTGGGGGTAATGCGGCCCTCTCCATCTCTCTCACGGCCACGGCAAGTTTACTGTCTATTCTCACCGTGCCATTACTGGTTTCCTTTACCGTCAGTTACTTCATGGATGAGGAGGCCTTGCAAGTGGACGTCACCGGCCTGAGCCTGAAGATGTTCCTGCTTACGGCTCTTCCTGTGGCACTAGGAATGGCATGCAGTGCCCGATTCCCTAGTTTTTCGAAGCGAATCGGGACCGGTGTCTCACGGACCGCTATTGGTCTCTTCGTGCTAATTATCATGGCGGCCCTGGCCAGCAACTGGGAAGTCTTCTCATCCAACCTCGGTAGTCTTGCTCCGGTAGCTGTGGCGCTAAACCTCGTCATGCTGGCTCTGGGGCTCGTATCCTGTCAGGCTCTGAGCCTTGGAGGTAGAGATGCGACTGCGATCTCGATCGAATCTGGAGTTCAGAATGGCACGGTAGCCATTGCGGTCGGCAGTTTCGTTGCGGCAGCTGACGGCCAGATTCTCCCCCCCGAAACTGTTCCTGCGGCTGTCTACAGTATCACGATGTATCTGGTTTGCCTGCCATTCGTGTTTTGGAGGCGCCGCATTCAAAAGGGCGGTAAAGCTATGCTATGAGCTAATCATCAAAGTCGGCCTCTGCTGACGTGCCCGAACCTTCGCCCTAGTTTTTGAAGTGGGAAGCTCCCCATAGATCCCTATAGTGCCGAGCATGAACGAGGCCTTAAGCAAGAATGTCCACTTGGTAAAAGAGCATGTTGGCATGTTTAAGGCGTCCAGCAATTACGACATCTACGACCCGGATACCGGCGCGATTACTATGGAGTGCCGAGAGGAAGGGCTCGGGATATTCACCAAGATCCTGCGCTTCACGGATTTGAAGCGAAACACTCCCTTTGATATCCAGGTGAAGGCCTCGGACGGCGCCCAAGTTGTGCGCGTTCAAAGGGGCTTTTCCTTTTTCCTCTCCAAAGTGACGGTTCTTAATGAGAACAACGAAATCATAGGTAGCTTTAAGCAGAAACTCTTTTCCATCGGTGGTAAATTTGCGATCAGGGATGCATCAGAAAAGGAGGTCTGCGAGCTCAAGGGTAAATGGACAGGGTGGAATTATAAGTTTATGGCTGGTGACACCGAGCTGGCCCATATCACCAAGAAGTGGGCTGGATCAGGAAAGGAGCTTTTCACCAGTGCTGACAACTATGTTCTCCAGATATCGGATCTGGTGCCTGCTACTAGCGTTGCCCGGCAGTTAATCCTCGCCGCGGTGATGTGCATCGACATGGTCCTCAAGGAATAAAGATCGGCCTCCGTTCCACTGGGCCGACACCTTTTCGCAATCTCTCTGCTCCTGTGCTATTGGAACCCTGTTTGAGGGCGCTCTAGCACCTGAGACCCCAGGAGGCAAAAGAGGCCGGGATCGTTACGAGCCCCGGCCTCTTATATGAATTATTAACAGACGTGAATGGGGCTAGCTCCATTCAGTCAGGGCCTTGCCTTCACTATCCGTGAAAGATCCGCAGAGGATCATGATCCAATCGACAAGGGCCCAGAGACCTAATCCCCCAATGGTGAGAAGTTGAGCAACGCCACTTCCTGTTTTCCCTACGTAGAAGCGGTGGATTCCGAGCGGTCCAAGAAAGGTGCATAGAAGGAACGCGATTAGTTTTTTCTTTTCAGATGATTCGGCCATTTTTCCAATATTTGCTTAACAAGCTCTTAATGCTTCCGCCTAACTCACTTAGGCGCAATTACAAAATGATATACTTCTGCAATCACCCACCTTGCTTCCAAGGAGCCCCTCCGGGGCATTTGAGCCTCGCGCATTCCCCGAGCGGATAGTCCTCTTTCAAGCAGGAGCGTCGAATTCACCGGCAAACTTATTTCTTACGGTTGCGGTAGTCCATCATCCGGTCCTTGGTGCCGACCATTCCCTCGTCATTGGTGTTTCCTTGAAAAACGAGGGGCATGAATGGCGCGGGCTCCTCCTTCAGGCACCACGCAATACCGCGAAATAGGATGAGGCGATAGACCGGATCAAAAAAGGTATAGGTATAGTGTCCGGTAGTTGTTCCAAAGACTCGCCCCTTTCCGGAGTGATAGGTCCAGAAGGCCTCGCTGCGGGCGGACTCAGTTTTGAGGATATTATTGAAAGATTTTCCGATGTTTTCCTTTTCGGGTGCGATAGTGCCGATGACTTCGACGTTTTCACGACTGAGTAGACTCCAATAGGACTCATCATTTAACTGAACTGAATCGGGGAGTCCGGCGAAGGCCGGGTGCTTGGTTTTAAGATAGAGCGGATGATCTTGGGAGAACTTCCCCCAGTGTGAATCCCGGTTGCCCTTCCAGGAGCAACCTATGCATCCAGCCAGTTTTTCGGCGCGCGCTAGGGGCCGAATAATGCAGGACTCATGGATCGAAACAACATTGCCACCGCGATCGACAAATCTCTGAAACATATTCAGTTGCTTATCAGTCAAGTCCGGGAGGTGAAGAAATTGAATCATAAGATCCGCGCGGTCGAACTGGTCCTGGGACGGGAAGAGATAGGCCTCTTCCACCGTGACGCGGGGAATGCTCCTGAGCATGGGAACGAACAGCTCCTTGACTCGTATGTAGTCGTGTTCCCCACCCCCGTGATCCTCGGGGCCATAAAGCCAGAGGATTCGAATATCCTTGCTTAATGTTGCGCCCTCCCACTCCCCTGTGAGCTTCACCACCTCCGACTTGGGCATCGGCTTATTAGGATGGGGATCGGCTCTTTGTCCGCGATCAGCAGCAAACAAAATGCCCAGCGAGCAAACCAGTAGGATCAAATAGAGGTGTTTCATGGAAGTAGCTGGCAGGGATCTCTTTCTCATGCTCGTCAGTGGGATTTATCGAAGCATGATCTACCCTGCCCTCCATCCTAGCCAGGGCTTAGGCCTCTGTAAAACCAATTGGAGAAGAGACCCGGGTCCTGCCAATCGAGGGAGCCTAACTGGTCCGAGACCGTCGACCTGTGGCTGGCATGCAGACCGGAAGAAGCCGCCTAAGAACTAATCAAAGTGATCTAGGATTAGAGCTCTAGTGCCCACCCCCGGACACTTTCCCAAAATATTGCCCTTCCACGAGATCGCCCGCCTTGGAGAGAAGCTTACTGCAGTCCGGAGCGAGATCGTGCAGGTGTAGGCGTTTCCCGTTTCTGCGGTATTTCTCACTCATGGAATGAATCGCTTCGATCGCGGAATGGTCACAGACCTTGGACTTCGCAAAAGAAAGATAAACGTCCTCAGGGTCTTCTGTAGGGGTGAAGAGCTCTTTGAACTCCTGAATTGACCCGAAGAAGAGCGGGCCGTCGATCTCATAGGTACGTTTTCGATCGCTCGACTTGCGCAGGTTCAGCCGTAAACCCTTCGCGTGCTCCCAGGCGTAAACCAAGGCGGAAGCGGCAATGCCAACGATCACCCCGAGTGCGAGATTGTGCATCAGGACCGTCACTCCGCTGACCAGCACGATCACTACGATGTCAGCCAGAGGAACTTTGCCTAGCAGGCGCAGACTGGACCACTCAAAGGTCGCCACCACGACCATGAACATCACCCCGACCAATGAAGCGATTGGAATAATCTCGATAAGCTTCGGGGTGAAGAGAATGAAGCCAAGGAGGAAACAGGCTGCCGATATGCCCGAGAGGCGCCCGCGCCCACCTGAGTTGATGTTAATCATACTCTGCCCGATCATCGCACAACCGCCCATCCCACCGAAAAATCCCGTCACCACATTCCCCACACCCTGGCCCACACATTCTCGGGGGGTTCGGCCCCGAGTCTCGGTCAGCTCGTCAATCAGTGACAGGGTCATGAGTGATTCAATCAATCCAATACTCGCGAGGGTCACCGCGAGAAAAAGAACCAACTTGAGCGCGGCGCTGTCTTTCCAATCAATCTTGGGGAGGTTAAACCTTGGAAGACCTGCCTTGAGGCCTTCCGGAATTTTGCGACCGAGCCCAGATTCTATTTCTGCACGAGTTAATTCTTTGCCTGCCAGAGCCTGACCACGGGCTTGCACCTCGCGCACCATCAGATCTGGCTCGACTTCCGCGAACTGTATGCGCTTTAGCTCCCGCTCAGCCTGGAGGACCCGTTGCTTCTCGAGAACATCGCCAACCGTAGTGGTGGTGAGCGGCGTTAAAGATACAGCAAGTGTGCCAATAACAATTGCTACTAGTGGGGCCGGAATGGTCCGGGTCAGCTTCGGGAGAAGCTGAATGATCAGCATTGTGGCGACTAGCATCCCAATCATAATCCACAGCTCGGAGGATCCCCAGGCAAACCAGTCCCCGATCACTTGGAATCCGCCCCCGCCATGGCTATCGGCCTTCTCATAGACCACACGGTGATTCGTCTTGAACTGACTGAATTGGGCCAAACCAATCACGATGGCTAGCCCGTTTACAAAACCCAGCATAACGGGATGTGGGAGGATGCGAATAAAACGTCCTAACTTAAGGATGCCGACCACGATCTGAATCAGTCCGGCGAGGATCACCGCGGCCAGTAGATATTGGAGTCCATATAAGGTGACGAGGGCTGTCATCGCTACCGCCATCGCCCCGGTCGCTCCGGAGATCATTCCCGGTCGTCCACCGATCGAGGCGGTGATAAGACCAACAATGAATGCAGCATAAAGACCCACCAGTGGATCAACCCCGGCGACGAAAGCAAAGGCCACGGCCTCCGGGACAAGAGCGAGGGCAACGGTCAGGCCTGCCAGGAGGTCGTCCTTCCAGCGGATTCCTCTTCCATATTTACGATAAATGAGCTGGAACATGATGGGTAGCGCTGCAAGTGCCAGCGTGCTGACCGGCGGGACAGCGGCGGTCCCGTAGGGCCTTCGGTCCAAAATGGCAATGCCGACCCATATGTTTTTTGGACAACAAAGCCCTAGCGGCCTAGGTATAAGGCGGCGCGCACGATTGTCCGAAGGTTGCAAATCCACCTCCCGCTAATGCGAATTACTTGCGATAAATGTCAGTGTAGGCTGGAATTCCTTGATGGCGCCCTCCACTGGTACCCCCGTTCATCCCTCTTTTCGGAGATCTGGTTGAAGGGATCAAACAGCAGATGTTTTTCTGGGGAAAGGATGCAATCCACCCGCAGGGAAACCTTTTCCTCCGAACTGGGTTCCGGAAGCGGGAGTCAACCGGGCTTCAGGGCACCTCCTGCTATCGCCTGCCGTGGCAGAATGGAGCCCTTGAACTTCACGGATCTCACGCTGGCTGGCTGAATTTCGATGGAGGGATCTTCTTTCTACGACCGCTGGGACGGTGTGTCCATTGACTTGACCATGCTCCACCCGTTCCTGGGAACTACCCGCGGGGCTGCTATTGCGCCAAGACGAACCGAGCACTCTACTTGCTGGCTCACCCCTTTCTAGATTGGTGGCTCGAACATGAGGCACCAGTGTTTGGAATCCCGGCCTAGAATAGAGCGCGATAGTGAGGTCTTTAAGGCCATAGGGTGGTCAGTAACAACCGTTTCCGGGCCATGCGCGGAGACCAGTCAGCCTCTTTGGCCTCTGCATGAGGGCAAGCGCCCTTGCCTGCCCCACTAAACCACCTCTTGAGTTATCTGACACGGTTTGGAAGCCCTCTCACATATTCAGGCAAGTCAGGCGTGGTTTGAATCCATTGTTCTGCAGAGACCGGATCGTTACGTAACCAGCGGGAAAGCACACTGTTGTACATTTCATTACGGCGCTCGACGCTCTGGATTTGACCAATCCAATCGGCGGCTAATCGGGGTTCTGACCGC
>JAQWTV010000171.1 GCA_029242545.1 Roseibacillus sp. | reverse complement strand
GCGTCTTTGATGACTTATCCGATGGACTCAATTCCACGATTACGGTGGGCATTTTCGACCGGACCACCGCCACCCTGGTGGGTTCCGCCATTTCCCTTAACGGCAACGATGGCTCGCTGGAGGACGGAACCCGCTTCGTTGCTCTGGTCTCACCGCTCACTCTCCCCGCTGGATTCCAAGGATCAATCGTGGCCCAGGGCTACAATAGCAGCGAACGAAACGGGAATGCCGGGACTGGATCCACACCAGGAACAACCGATGACGGGGGCGGTGCCATCAGCTTCGTGGGTGGTTCGCGCTTCGGCCCAGGCGGGGTGTTTGCTTACCCCACCAGCGTCGATGCCGGTCCGGCCAATCGTTACCATGCTGGCAACTTCGACTTCAACGTCGTTCCCGAGCCGAGCGCGTCGGCTCTGTTTGGCCTGGCCGCGATCGGCCTCCTGCGCCGTCGCCGCTAGACGGTCCTGCCACTTGATTTCAAGCCCATCGGCCCGAGCAGCCCGATGGGTTTTTTACTGCCCATGAGGCGGGGGGGAAACTCTCCCATGAACCCTTCCACTCGACCGGGCCGAGTCCCGAGATGTTCATTTCGAATACGTCTGGAGGTCCTACTGGCTTGGCCCCGCTTCAACTTTGAAAAGGAGCCGCTCACGGAAATCCACGTCCACTGGACGTTTGATTACCATCTCCGAGGAGTCCGCGGTAAAGTCCGAGTCGAAAAACTTGAAGAAGTTGGCTACGTTAACAGAACCAGTCACGTGGTAAAGTTGGCCTGCCACCAAGCCCTCCACCTGAAGAAACGCAACCGTAAGTTCCTCATTGAAGGTGATATTGACCAGACGCCCTAAAGGGAAACTGGTAGCGTCTCCTGGGAGGGTATCGGTATTTACCTCGACAGCCTTGGCAAACGCTGAATCAACAGACTCCTCCACAACCCACGATCATTAGTGCGGCCAAAAACGGTAAAACGATTTTACTGACTGCTACTGCTAGTAAATTGCTTTCTCAGGCCGGGTTTCCTAGAGGCTGAAGGCCCGGGGAAAGTGGGGGTGCAAGATGAGTTTTTCCCTTGTTATTTGGGTGAATCGGGGCGAAACACTTCGCGTTCCCTGCTCGTAGTGGGGTATTTAGATTAAGGTAAAATATTATGGCAACAGGCAAAGTAGCTCGTTTTTTCGATCAAAAAGGTTTTGGCTTCATTCAACCTGAGGATGGCGGCAAAGATTTATTCGTGCATATAAATGAGGTTGATGGAGGTCAACTTCAGGAAGGTGACAACGTTGAGTATGAGGCAACTGAAGGACCAAAAGGGCCGCAAGCTTCCAGCGTTAAGGTTGTTTAGCCTACAGATCAGCAGCGCTGTTACTGCTAGTAAATTGCTTTCTCAGGCCGGGTTTCCTAGAGGCTGAAGGCCCGGGGAAGGTGAGGGTTGCCACGAATTCAGTGATTGGTTGCGGACTTGTTGGCTCCTGTATCCTGCTGACGGTTAGCCTATCTTGAGTTAAGAGAAAAATTTCGTTGTCGTGCAGGGTGTAGTTGGCGCAACCACCTACAGGTAGTGTTGCCGACGAGCCATCTGGGGAGATCCGCAAAAGCGCGCCCTCCCGGCTTCCTATGCCCGGACTCTTGCCCCTCAGTAAAAAAACCCAAGCCCCCCCCAAAAAAAACTCGCAAACCCTATAAAAATAGGGAGTCCAGCCTACCGGCGGTGGGAATCGAACCCACACTCCCGAGGGAACGCGATTTTGAATCGCGCGCGTCTACCAATTCCGCCACGCCGGCTTTGACTGGAGGGGGAGTCTTCCGGGCGTCTTACCTGTTGTCAAGCGGGCCGAGCTGGGAGAGACGTTGCTGTCCTCTGGGAGTTCCAAGAATTTCCCCGAGGATAATGGCATCCCGGGCAGCGCTCGGGCTTGCTAGTTGCTCCCGGATGGGGCGGCGTCGCCGGGCGCGCGAAGTTGGCCTCGTCTGGGTTTGCCCCTTCTTTACTCTTTCGAGAGCTTCAGCCTCGGCTGGGCTAAGGCTAGGCCGCGGTTTGGGGGTGGTTGCCCGAACGGGCTCAGGATCTGGGAGGCCTGACGTCTTGGCTTGGGAAGAGGGCAGGGGAGGCGGAGTTGCTTTCTCTGAATCCCGGGGGCCGGCTGGGACGATGAAATCAAGAATGCTGAGCTGTTGTGGTGCGCTCCGAGGTGCCTGTTCTGCTGAGGGAATTGCCGGAGGGCCATTGATGCGCTGCTCGTTGAGAACTTGCTCACGGGCTGCATCGTAGTCGTATTGATCAGCAGGATCCTCGCCTTCCTCCTCGGGTTTGGCGCCCTTGAGGTTCTTCCCAATCATCTTGAGAAAAGCGATCGCCATGAAGACCAGCAGGAAGATCGCCTGAGGGTTTTCAAGAAGCTGGTCCATACTGAGCGAGTTCGGTCGCGAGAAGGCGGTTCCTAAATGATAGAGAATCTTCTAGGAAATTGTTCCTTCATTCCCTGAGCTGCCCTCATCGGCAATGGAATCCCGCATCTGGGTGTCTGCCTCCACATTCTTGTAGCGGACATAATCCATGATTCCAAGATTGCCAGAGCGGAAAGCCTCAGAAATAGCGAGAGGGACCTCTGCCTCAGCTGCGACCACATTGGCGCGCATCTCCTGAGTGCGGGCTGCCATTTCCTGCTCGGAGGCCACAGCAGCGGCGCGACGCATCTCAGCCTTGGCTTGGGCAACTTGTTTGTCGGCTTCGGCCTGCTCGGCCTGCAGTCGAGCGCCGACGTTGTCGGCAATGTCAACGTCAGCGATATCGATGGAAAGAATCTCGAAGGCAGTAGAGGAGTCCACGCCTTTCTCGAGGACAAGCTTGGAGATGTTATCCGGGTTTTCGAGGACTGCCTTGTAGGAGACGGCAGAACCCACGGAAGTCACAATCCCTTCTCCCACCCGGGCGACAATGGTCTCTTCGGTGGCTCCGCCGACGAAGCGGTCAAGATTGGTGCGCACTGTCACTCGGCCCCGAACGTTGACCCCGATTCCGTCCTTGGCGACTGCGGTAATCTTGGTTACCCCGGAAGAGGGGTTGGGGCAATCGATCACCATAGGGTTAATTGAAGTTTTAACCGCTTGAAGAACGGTCTTCCCGGTGTCCTTAGTGGCAAGATCAATGGCGCAGGCCCGATCAAAGCTCAGGTCGATTCCGGCCTTGTCAGCAGCAACACAGGCCCGAACCAAGTCCACGACGTCGCCGCCGGCAAGGTAGTGAGCCTCGAGTTGGTCCGTCGTGAAGGAAAGGCCGGCCTTAACCGCTAAGATCCGGCTATCGGTAATCATGCCGTAGGGTACCTTCCGGAAGAACATCCCGATCAGGCTGGACCAAGCCACTGGGGCATTGGCGAGACGGGCTCGGAACCAGGTGGCGAAGAACTTCAGGAGCACCAAGGCTAGAACAAGGGCTGCAAGGGATCCGGCGACAAGAGCGCCAAGCACGATGACGTTACTGTCGGTATTGGCCAGGAGCTGGGATTGAATCAGGCTTTGCATAGAAATGATATTTGCCTAAGCATAAGCGAGTGAAGCCCTGATGCAAGCGAGGGTGCGAGTTTTCAGTTTGCAGAGAGAGAAAGGCGCGGTTGAATCAGGCCGTGTCGGAGCAGCGAACGGTTGGAATAATCGCAGGTCGGGGAATATTCCCGGCGACTTTTGTCGAGGCTGCCAAGAAGCAGGGGCTCAGAATCGTGATGGCGGCATTTAAGGGGGAGACCGAACCGGAAGTTGCTGAGGAGGTTGAGGTCGTTGAGTGGTTCCGGGTTGGGCAGCTCGCCAAGCCGATCAAATTTTTCCAGCAGCAAGGAGTTACCGAATGTGTGATGATCGGGCAGATTACTCCGGGGCGGCTTTTTGATCTCCGCCCGGATCTTCGGGTGATTAAGATCCTTGCCAGCCTGAAAGAGAGGAATGCCGAGACGATGTTCAGTGCGGTGGCTGCGGACCTTGGGAAAGAAGGTATCGAGGTTTTGCCCTCCACTACCTACTTGGAGGAGTATCTTCCGGGGCCGGGCCCAGTCTTCGGGCCGAAGCTCGATGAGGCCGGATTGATCGATGCGGCATACGGCATTCGGATGGCCAAGGAGGTCAGTAGACTGGATATCGGGCAGTCGGTTATTGTGAGGGACGGCACGGTGCTTGCAGTAGAAGCGTTCGAGGGAACAAATAAGTGTGTGCGGCGTGGAGGAGATTTAGGAAAGGGTAAGGACGTGAAGCTGGTTAAGGTGTCCAAACCTGGCCAAGACCTCCGCTTTGATGTGCCGGTGGTGGGCCCTGATACTATTTTGGCCTGTCAGGAGGCTGGGGTCTCATCCGTGGTGATCGAAGCCCGGCAGACGCTGGTCCTTGGGATCGGGAAGGTTCGGGAACTCTGCGAGACGCACCGCATCTCACTTCACGCATTGGAAGAGCTCTCGGCGGCCGAGTAACTGGGTGATTGGCCTGGGGCTCTATCCCTGCCCGTCGTCAACAATCTCCTTCGCCTCCAATTCAGCGATACGCTGCTGCTCTTCCTCCACGGAATGAATTCTCAGGGTTACCTTGATGCCCTGCCGCTCGGCAGCTGCACTCAGGACGCTGCGGATTGCTCCGGCTGTAAATCCACCACGACCGATGAGCATCGCAACGTCGCTGTGGTCGAGAATGAGGCGAAAAGAGAGGTGATTCGAGTCTATTTCGGCAACTCGTAGCTGCGCCTGTTCAGGGTGATCGATGAATTGAAGCGCAATGTATTGAAGAAAACCGCGGATTTGGGTGGTTGCCTCATGCATAGTTCTCGATGGGATACGCCCTAATCTGCGTGAGATGAGGGCTGTGTCGAGCCAAACCTCTTCCCCGGTGATCTTGAGCGCTCGATAATGGAGGATTGGGCTCTTTGAGCAGGCCGAGTGAGAAAGGAGGCGATATCGCCCGGGGGATTTAATTGATCGGGATGACCCGCCTCCGAGCGGATTCCCTTTCTGAGACTAGCAGAGTAAGGACGCCATCCTCGAGACGGGCACTGATTGCCTCAGGGTCCATATCGGGGTGGAGACGCGCCTTCAGTTGATAGCCTTTGGGCTCCGAATGACTGCTGAAGGGATTTTCGGAATGAAGTTTGGAAGAGGAGCGGTCCGCCCTAACGGTGAGAAGGTCTTTCTCCAGCGAGACCGTGAGGTTCTCCGGGGAGACCCCCGGGAGAGCAATCGCAAGATGGAAGTTTTCATCCTCTTTTTTGGCGAGGCAGGAGGGTCTTTGGTAGGTAGCGTTCCGGCCTTCGGGAGATGGCGTGATTGGGCTCGTGGGGTCGTGAGTAATGTTTACAAGATGCATGATATATTGGATCGGGTTCGGGTTGGCTGTGGTTTCTCAGTGCTAGTGCTGGGGCTAGTTTCAGTTGATCTTGATCTCGACTGGACCGCTTATTTCCCTGGTTGGCTTGGGCAAAGTAATTTCGAGGAGGCCATTCTCGAGGGTTGCTGAGATGTTTGTCTCGTCGAGCTCCTTGGCTACCTGAAAGCTGCGCTCAATCCGGGATTGAAATGCATGGCACGGGTTCTCCCGTTCCGCTACGAGGCGAAGGGTTCCTTTATGGAAAGAGAGGGAGACGTCCTCTTTGCAAAATCCCGGAAGGTCGGTTTGAAGGATCCAGGCAGTGTCGGTCTCAAAAACGCCAACCCCTGAGGAGGCTGGATTGGAGCTGGCTTCGCGGGAAGTTGCGGTCATGCCCCGGTGTAATCCTGAGAGAACATGGAAGGGGTTGTGATAACGATGGTGTAGATTCATTGGTTGTGTGTGGTTCTTTTTTCTCCTCCTTGCAGTTCCTAGTCCAACTGCCCCTAAACACACGCAAATAACTTATATTTAGGAAGTTGAGAAAACCATTGGAATCCCCAAATCTCGGAGTAGGGGGATCAAAACGACCCGATGGAGACGAAATGTCCCGACGATATGGCGCAACCAGGGAGCTCTGCGGGTGCTCCTCTAGCTGCGCGCCCTGCTCCTTTTGAAGGCAAATATCGCGGTAGCGATAAAGGCGAGGAGGACTGCTGCGAACAAAATGACTGCTCTCAAAATATGGCCGAATTCAATTTCTTCCGGTTCACTTTCGGGAGGGACATCGCTTGGCTCGATGGTGAGATTTAGGAAGCCGTCTTCCAGAACGAGAGAAGTTAATTTACGCATCCAGGGGCCGGCGCCATCTTCATCAGCAAGGTAGACTTGAGCAGGGCGATAGGGTGAGAAGACTCCAATGAATCCCTCTGGAACGCTCTTTCCTGGGACCTCGATCCGGTCGACATTAAAGAAGATTTCTCCTCCGCTCAATTCCGGTTTCGTAATCATGGTTCCGTTTAGATAGCGATAATCCTCTGAGTTCAGGGGTGAACCTCGCATCTTAAACGAAATTTCGATGTGAACCTCGTCACTTGTAATCTTTTTTACCGAAAAGGTTTTTCGGAGCTCTCCGAAATCCTCGAAGGCGGCGAGAGCAAGGTTGATTCCCTCTGGGCTGAGTCGGAGGGTCGCAGTTCTCTCGTTTCCAGCTTCGGTTCGAAAGGTTTCGAGGGAAGCGTTCAGTTGAATCATCGCGGCGGCGTTGGCCTCAAGATCGGGGAGCGGGATTTCCTGCGGGCTCGTTGAGGTAAATTTAGAGATCTCGCGATGCTGCTTGAAAAGACTCCAGACCCCAAATCCGATCAAAAATGCGAGGGAGCTCAGGGCTACGATCATGATGATGCAGCCGGCACCTGGGTTCTGAGCCTGCGCCGGGTCGGATTCTTTGGCCCCCTGATTGGCAGGAACCGGGTCCTCAAGCGGGGAATCTGGCTGGGAGGGAGTCTCAGGCACGGGGTTGGGCTTAAACTGATTGGGGCGAGTTGGGAACTTCTTCTTGAGGGAAAGGGAGTGTAAATGGCTATGGAGATTGGGGGGAGAATGCTAGGGTCCAGCCGTGGCGCGCATCCTTGTTGGCCTCTCAGGAGGAGTTGATTCCTCCGTGGCAGCCGCCCTGCTTCTCGAGCAGGGCCATGAGGTTGTTGGTGCTTACATGAAAAACTGGATCAACGATGAAGGTATTCCGGGCGACTGTCCGTGGGAGGAGGATCTTGAGGACGCCTCGTCAGTGGCAGAGGCGCTGGGGATTGAATTCCGGGTGGTGGATCTCATTGATCAGTATCGAGAGCGTATCGTTGATTATCTCCTTGAGGGCTATCAATCGGGGGTGACGCCCAATCCGGATGTTCTTTGCAACAGGGAGATGAAATTCGGAGTCTTTCTCGATTACGCCCTCTCGCAGAAATTCGAGTCCGTGGCGACAGGGCACTATGCGCGGAGGAGAGAGCTCGACGATGGAAGTGCGGTTATTCTGCGCGGTGCAGATCCTAATAAGGATCAGTCCTACTTCCTCGCCCTGATGACTCAGCATCAGGCAAGTCACGCTCTGTTCCCCGTAGGGGAAATGCTCAAGCCACAGGTTCGCGAAGTTGCTGAGCGGTTTGCTTTGCCCACTGCCAAGAAGAAGGACAGCCAGGGGATTTGCTTTATCGGAAACATCAAGATGTCAGAATTTCTCCGTCATCATGTTCCCGATAGTCCGGGTGATATTGTTGATCTTTCCGGGAAGGTTGTCGGGCGGCATCGCGGCCTTCACCTTTATACTCTCGGTCAACGCAAAGGGCACGGGGTAGCCTCTCCCCGGGAAGGTATGGCCTATGTGGTAGTGGCAAAGGAGCCGACTCTAAATCAGCTGATTGTCGGCTGGGACGAGCGAACGACGCCTGGCCTTTACGCGAGGTCCTGCACGGTTTCGTCTCTCTCCTCTGTGGGTTCTGAATTGCTTCCTCCGACCGGTAAGCTCGACTGCTCTGTTCAGCCTCGCTACCGCTCGCAAGCCGAGCCCGCCCACGTCGAGCGGCTTGAAAATCGGGTAAAAGTGCACTTTGACCGGCCTCAGCGTGCCCTTACTCCGGGTCAGGCATGCGCTTTTTATGACGGTGGGCAACTCCTCGGAGGGGGCATCTTCGAAAGCATTTCTTCCGATGAGGAAGAGTAGGTTTGGATTTGCTGCCTGAATTAAAGGGTGGCGAGGGACGTGGTAAAGATAAGCTAAATATTGTGCCCGCCTTAGTATCTGGAGCCGCTAACAAGTGGTGAAGAACAAAGGTATTTACCGCCTAGAAGAACATGTGCTTCGATTGTCACGCTTAGTTCAAATTCACCCTTACACGACTATGCAAGCACAACATATCTCTGCACAACAACACGTCGGTGTCGCGAAGTCCGCGGCAGAAATTTCAAAAAGAACACAAAATCTCGCGCAGGTTTATTCCACCCTGCAATTTCTCGAGCGTTGTGTTTCCGCCTGCGAGGTGCTGGCTGATGAGCTGGGTCCGGAGACCTATACTCATCCCCTGCACGAGCACATCAATGAGTGTATCGTCGCAAGTGAGAATCTTTCCGGTGCGATGGTCCGGGAGTCTCGCTTCTCGATCCACTACGCCGAGGTCTGCATCGCGGCGTGTGCGAACCTCGCGGATGAGTGTGTTCATGCCGAGGCGGTGACCGCCTTGCGATGCGCTGAGCTTTGCGGAGACGCTATTGATATGATTCGCGATGACTTCGCGATCGCTTCGTCCAACTAGACGCTCTACGAATTTCACAGGCACAACCCCCAGAAAGGGCAGGGCTTCGGCCCTGCCTTTTTTAGTTGAGGCTCTTGCTGGGAAAGTGCCCGATCTGGGCAGGGCTCAGGAGCCGTCCTGATCTGAGGGTGGCTTGAGTAGTGAGCGCCAGTAAGCGAGGCGCTCTTTGATACGCTTTTCCAGTCCGTTTTCGGTGGGTTGGTAGTAGCGACGCCCCTCCGGGAGGTAAGCTTGAGGGGTGAAGTTTCCCTCGTAATCGTGGGAGTAGAGATACTCCATGGCGGCGCGGTCCGCGCCGGACCCTTCCGCGAGTTTCTTCCGGAAACTGGTGCGAAGATGTTCCGGGACGGCAAGGGTCCGCTTTTCCTCGATATCCTGCATGGCGGCCTCAAGGGCGGCATAGGCACTATTGGACTTGGGTGCGGTTGCGAGGTAGACAGTGGCATGAGCGAGAGGGATTCGACCCTCTGGCATGCCAAGAAATTCAAATGCCTGCTGAGCGGCGAGGGCTACCCGGAGGGCATTGGAGTCCGCTAGGCCGACATCCTCGGAGGCTGCGATGACCAGTCGCCGGGCGATAAAACGGGGGTCTTCACCGGCGTGGAGCATCTTGGCCATCCAGTAGAGGGCTGCGTCGGGGTCGGAGCCGCGGATTGATTTGATGTAGGCGGAGATGGTGTCGTAATGCTGATCCCCATCGGAATCATAGACCACGGCCTTGTGTTGGATGGATTCCTCCGCCACCGCGAGGTCCAGGTGAACTGCGCCATCTTCCCCAGGGGTGGTGAGGATAGCGAGCTCAAGGGCGGTGAGGGCCTTTCGTGCGTCGCCGTCGGCTTTCTCTGCAAGGTGGTGAAGGGCGTCCTTGTCTGCCGTGATGTTGCTGGAGCCAAACCCTCTTTTGGTATCGGTCAGGGCTCGTTGCAGGAGGAGAAGGAGATCGGCAGTAGAGAGCGGTTCAAGCTGGAAGATCTGGGAGCGGGAAACCAGCGGGGAATTGACGTAGAAGTAAGGGTTGTGAGTAGTGGCGCCGATAAAGCGAACAGTGCCTTGTTCGAGGTGAGGAAGGAGGACGTCCTGCTGAGCCTTGTTGAAGCGGTGAATCTCATCAATGAAGAGGAGAGTGCTCTGGTCCCGCAGTTTGGTATAAGTGCGAGCCTGTTCGATCTTCGCTCGAATTTCCGCGACATTGGATTCTACTCCGTTGAGGGCTTCGAAACGAGAGCCGGTCGAATTGGCGACTACCCAGGCAAGGGTGGTCTTTCCGGTGCCGGGTGGGCCGTAAAATATGAGAGAGGTGAAGCGGTCGGCCTCGATGGCCCGGCGGAGAAGTTTTCCTTCTCCGAGGATATGTTGTTGTCCGGCGATCTCGGAGAGGGAGAGCGGGCGCATGCGGGCGGCCAGAGGTTCCTGTGCGCCAGATGAAGGCGCCTGCGGATCCTCGGGTGATTCCATGAAGAGTCCCTCCACTTGGGTCATGATAGGGTGGAGTTGAGCCAGCGACAATCCCGGAGGACACCAGTGATCTCGATTGCCGGTTTTCAGTGGAGAAACACGAGGAAGGGCTTCATACATCAAACCCATTATGGGGTAATAGGCCTAAGCCGGTCGGCTCAATCTCCTCATGAAGTTTCTCAATTGTCTTTGCTCCATAGTCTTGCTCAGCCTGATCCCGAACGCTGCCGGTGGGCAGGTGGGTAAGAATTCCGGTGACGTGCGGGGCAGCCTGCGGCTCGAAGTGATTGCCATTCCCGGTGAAATCGCGGATGACTTCGTGGGGCTGAATCCGCAGGTGATCCTTTATCGTCCGCTAAAGGTGGGGCAAGAGAAAGTCCCCCTCCTGATCTTCCTTCATGGATCAGGAGGGTCCAGGCGCAGTATCGAGCGCTCCAGGTGGACGCCAGATGTCAGGCGGTTCACCTCCTCGAAGGGAGCTAAGCCAAGCGTCAATATCCTTGTGCCGCAAAGTAATGGGCCGTGGGATCCCAAGTCCCTGAATGCGATGCTCGATCATGTGCTCCAGAAGAATACAACCATTGATACCCATCGCATCTATTGTGTCGGATACAGCATGGGCGGCAAGGGCACCTGGGAATGGGCCATGGCTTCGCCAGAACGTTTTGCCGCTATCATACCTAAAGCCTTCATTCCTGACCTTTCAGGAATCAAGGGAATGGTGCAGTTGCCGATCTGGGCGATGGTTGGAACGAAGGACTCAAGGCCTCGTGTCCAGGGAATCCAAGGCATGGAAAAAGCGCTTAAGGAATTGGGTTCGACCGTGGTGAAAACAACGATTTTCGATGGTGCCAATCATGGTTCCACACCAGGTGAGATCAGAAAACTGGAGGGTGTCTATGAGTGGCTTTTTTCGCAGACCCTTCCTAGGTAGGGAGCTTGAGCAACGAGAGCAAAAGGGGTATTCGTGATAGCTGCAATTGTGGCGACAACTGCGCTCCGGGCAATGGAAGACAGAGGAAACAGACTCGCTGAAGTCTAAATACTTAAAACCATAGGATCATATGTATCATCTCAATAAATATCCCGTGCCCCTGGGGCTCTGCGCTGGTATCATCCTCTTTGCTTTCGTTCGGCATGAGGTCGAGGCCAAGCCCCCTGTCAGTGGGGATTTCCTCATGTGTTCACCCGGGGAGGTTTTATTTAGTGAGACTTTCACTCCGGGCACTGTCAGTGAGCGCTGGGGCATTCGCGCATATTACAAAATTGACGAAGGGGTCCTCAGGCGAACCGGGCACGAGCCGCAGGAGACAGCCCGTGCCTTCCTTAAGGAGGCGGCCTTTCACGATGCCGACTTTCGCTTTGAAGGGGCGTCAGATTCAGGCGGCGCTGAAGGAACACAAGGTGTGGAGCAAGATGGTTTACATCGCCCACATGGGACACGTGCCCGCCAAGCGGGTGCTGTTTAGTCCCAAGACTCGCGACAAGGAAACTCATCAGTCGTTCAGTCAGTTCCTTGACATGGTTTGCCACGAGAAGGGGAAGCCAGAGGGTGGTGACGTGATCAAGGTGAAGAGGAAGTAGCCGTCCGCAAGGAGCTCCTGTAGCTGTTTGCGGACCGGTATAGGGGTCGGAGGAGGCTATTTGATCTGGTTGGCTTTCGCGAGGTAGCCGGGGTCGATATTCACCCCGATACCGGGACCATTGGGTGCGGTCATGGTCCCAGCCTTGACGGTGATCTTGTCGCCGGTCGACTCCCACGGGAAATTATCGCTCAATCCCTTGTATTCCTGATGGGGACCGGGGTTCGGGCAACATGCGGCATAGATTCCCATGTAAAGGAATCCAAGGCCTCCGCCGGAAATGTGAGGAGTGCAGTCGAGGCCCTTAGCTGCGGCCATCCGGGCGACGCGTAATGAGCGGATCAGGCCGCCGTAGTAGAAGAGGTCAGGCTGGAAGATACGGACGCTGCTGTTCTCAACCATCCATTTGAAGCGCCACTGGCTGCTTTCCTGCTCTCCCCAAGCGATAGGGATATCCAAGGCCTCTGCGACTTGTTTTGTTTCGTCGAGGTAGTCGAAGGGCACGGGTTCCTCATAGAACGCGAACTTGTTTGCCTCCAGTATTCTACCGACTTCAATGGCCTTTTTGACTGATAGGTAGGAGCTGTTGGCATCGGCGTAGAGGGTGCACCGCTCCCCCAGGGATTCAGCGACCATGGGGATGATTTTCTCGGTGCGGCCAGGAACTTGGTCGACCACTTTCATCCGTCCTCCGATTTTAATCTTCAATGCTTTAGCTTCGATGCTGGCCACTGATTTGGTGATGCGGCGCAGGGATTCCCGGGGATCCTTGGAACGATGGTTATTAGCGATATAGAGATCGATCTGCCTGCGTCGCTGTCCGCCTAGCAGGTCTGCCGCCGAGCATTTGGCAATTTTGCCCAAGAGATCGAGGATTGCGAATTCGGCTGCTGCAAGAGAAACCCAGAACAGTTGACCCTGCATCTTGTAATTGCTGCCGCTGAGAAAGACGCCATCGACCAGTTGATCGAGATCCCGTGCATCCTTGCCACGCATGTAGGGGGCGATCACCTTCGTGAAAACGCGCTGACTCAGTTCCATCTTGCCGGGATGCCCAACGGACCAGGCTTCCGCGCCGTCCTTGGAGCGGGCACGGATGAACCAGTTGTCATCCCGTTCATGGAGATCAAGGGAATCGATAATGACCGGATCTGGAAGGTGATCCCGCTGGATGAATGGCTCGAAGGTGCCGATCGGATCCACGGGTTTGCTGTGACCTTGAGGGATTGCGCCCACCAAAACAGAAGCTGCAGGCATACTGGTGGAGAAGAGAAAATTTCGCCGGTTTATCGATGCCGCCATGGGTGCATGATAGGGCGGGGGCTATTGAATGGAATCCTGTTGATGGGGTATATTTTCCCTCCAGCCGGTCTGCGTTAGGGGCTGGCTATCCGGGGTGGGTTGCTTATGGTTGAAGACGTTGAAAGCGCAGATTCCAGTTCTTTCTCTGCTTACGTTTGTCGTGCTATCATTGCTGGCCAACTCACGGCCCAACATCCTGTTCTGTATTTCAGACGACCAATCCTATGCCCACGCGGGCGCCAATGGCGATCCGGTGGTCAAGACACCCGCCTTCGATCGGGTAGCCCGGGAGGGCCTCCGCTTCACTCATGCCTTCTGCGATGCGCCGACCTGCGGCCCTTCGCGGAGTGCGATTCTGACCGGTCAGCCGATCTGGCGCCTTGAAGAGGCGGGGAACATCCACAGCACCTTGCCGAAGAAGTTCATCACCTATGCCGAGGTGCTGGCAGAAGCGGGTTACTCGGTGGGTTATACCGGCAAGGGATGGAGTCCCGGACGCCTGCAGGCGGGAGGCCGCGATTCGAACCCGGCGGGGAAAGAGTTTGGGGAGCGGCGGTTAAAGCCTCCCTTCAAGGCGATGCGAAACACGGACTATGCCGCGAATTTTGATGACTTCCTCGCCCAGGTGGAAAAGGACCAGTCGTTCTGTTTCTGGCTTGGGACCAGCGAGCCTCATCGCGGATTCGAGGCGGGGGCGGGGACGCGGACAGGGAAGGATCCCGATAAGGTAATCGTGCCCCCGATCTTTCCGGATCACCCCGTGGTGCGGAGTGATATCCTCGATTACTACGTCGAGGTAGAGCATTTTGACCAGATGGTGGCGCGGGCCATGGCCTCACTGGAGAGGGTCGGCCAGCTGGACAACACCATCGTGGTGGTCACCAGTGATCACGGGATGCCGTTCCCACGAGCCAAGGCGAGTCTACATGACCAGGGATCGCGGGTGCCTCTGGCCATCCGCTGGCCCCGGGGGATCCAGGATTCCGGTCGGACCGTGGATGCCTGCGTGAATCTCAGTAGCCTTGCCCCAACCTTCCTTGCTGCGGCTGAATTAAAAATTCCTGATATGATGATCGCGGGGGGACTGCAGGACCTTATGAAGGGTAAAGAGAATGAAGAGGAGGAGGCGGCCTTCATCGCAATGGAGCGACACGACGGATGCCGTAAGGGAGGGAAGGGGTATCCCTGCAGGGCCATCCGGACTGCGGATTATCTTTATATTCGCAATCATACCCCTGAACGCTGGCCCGCGGGGCACCCCGACCGGCAGTTCTGTGCGAGAGATATTCCCTTTGGAGAAGTGGACTCCTCGCCCACCAAGACCCTGATAATGGACAATAAGGATAAGCCTGGGTTCAGGCGCTTCTATGATCTCGCCTTTGCCAAGCGCCCTGCCGAGGAGCTCTATGATCTGGAAAAGGATCCCGGGCAGATCGTAAATCTGGCGGGGAAAGCGGAATACGGGGACATCCGTCAAAAACTCGCCTCTCAGCTCAGCGACTATCTTACTCAAACGGGAGACCCCCGGGCGCTCGGGAAGGATGCGCCGTGGGACTATTATCCCTATTATGGAATCAAGCGTAACAAGAGCTGGAAGGTTGCTCCGAAGCCTTGAAGGTCTTGAAATGCCTTTTTTTGCTGCCATTTCTAGGAGCTAGCCTCTGGGCTAGTCCGAACGTTTTGTTCATCGCGGTTGATGACCTGCGTGACTGGGTCGGGCACCTTGGAGGCTATCCAGGGGCGAGGACACCCAACATCGATCGCCTCGCCAAGCGGGGAGTTTCCTTTACACGAGCCTATTGCCCCGCACCGCTCTGTAACCCTTCCCGGATCAGTCTTTTGACTGGGGTCGCTCCCTATCGTTCAGGAGTATACGGTAATGGGGAGAGTCTTAGAGATCGTCTTCCAGATGCCGTCACCCTGATGCAGCACTTTCGAGCATCAGGATATTCGGTGAGAGGAGCCGGAAAGGTTTTTCACGGAACTTCAGCCTATGACAGAGATTCGTGGGACTTCTTTTTCAAGCAGCCCGGCAAAAAAAGGAGTTCATTCAAACGGGATCCCGGGCTGCCACCGGATGCATGGGTTCGGTGGGGACCTCTTGATTGCGGGGACGATGAGATGTTTGATGCCAAGAACGCTGAATGGATCATCTCGGAGATGGAGAAGCCTCAGGAAAAACCCTTCTTCCTCGCTTACGGGCTGACGAAGCCTCACTTGGACTGGAAGGTTCCGCAGAAATACTTCGATCTGCATCCAATCGAAGGAATTGAGCTGCCACCAGTAAAGAAAGGAGATCTGAGTGACCTTCCTGTTTTCGGAAGAAAGTTAGCGCGGGAGGTCTATGATCCTTCCGACGAGAAGAACTTTGCAGTGAAGCCAGATGGGGATCATGTGAACGTCGTCGCGCATGGACAATGGCGGAAAGCAGTGCAAGCTTATCTGGCCACCATTAGTTTTGCGGATGCTCAGGTTGGCCGGGTGCTCGACTCGCTGGATCGCAGTGTTCATGCCAGTAAAACCATCGTTGTTCTATGGGGAGACCACGGCTGGCATCTTGGAGAGAAGGAGCACTGACGCAAACATGCCTTGTGGGAGGCTTCAACTCGGACGCCCCTGATATTTTGGGTGCCCGGGGGAGCGGCGAAAGGTCAACTCTGCCGGCGACCGGTCAGCCTGATCGATATCTATCCCACGCTGGTCGAGTTGTGTGGTCTGCCGCAGCGACATGGGATGGATGGGCAAAGTCTGAAACCTCTTCTTGAGGACCCAGATCGGGAATGGGAGCGTCCGGTAGTCACCACTTTTGGATTTAGGAACCACGCCATACGAACAGAGCGCTGGCGTTACATACAATACAGCGATGGAGGGGAGGAGCTCTACGACCATGAGGTTGACCCAAATGAATGGAGTAATCTTGCTTCTCTTCCTCGATACTCTTCATTGAAGTCCAAACTTGCCCAATGGCTCCCGGTAACAAACGTGAAGCCTGCCAAGAAGAGTTCACGCTAATGAAACAGACAAATCTGATAGTCACATTTATCCTGCTAAGTTTCCTGTCAGGAGACTTAGCTCTGGGCTCCAAGGAGAACCAGAGACCGAACATTATCTTCTTTCTCGTTGATGATCTTGGGTGGAGCGATGTTGGTTGCTACGGCAGCACCTTTCACGAAACTCCGAATGTCGACCGTCTGGCGAAGGAAGGCATGCGATTTGATAATGCCTATTCGACCTGTCATGTCTGCTCGCCGAGCAGGGCCAGCATTTTGACTGGGAAATATCCAGCTCGGACGGATCTGACAGAGTGGTTGGGCGGACGCCCAGAGAGAGATTTCGAGAAGCTTCACAGCGCCAAGAAGCTCAGGGCTCTTCCTGATGAGGAGATTACCCTCGCGGAGACCTTGAAGAGTCATGGATATGCCACGGCTAATTATGGGAAGGCACATCTGAGCAGGGATCCCCGGACCTATGGGTTTGACGAAGCAATTACGGGATGGGTGCGATCCTACTACCATCCCTTTTCGCCACAGTATTCTAAAACGCTGCCAGCCAAGAAGGGAGATTACTACACCGATAAGCTGACGGATGCTGCGCTCGACTTCATTGAGAGGAACAAGGGTCGACCGTTCTTCGTGCATATGGAGCACTTCGCGGTGCACGACCCGATTCAAGGGCGTAAGGATCTCGTGGAAAAGTATCGGAAGAAACTGGCTAACATGCCAGAGGGCAAGGCTCCCGGATACATTCTGGAGCCGAACCCTGACGGTCCGCCGCTTTCAAAGGAGGAGCTGAAAGAGTTAGAGCAAAACGACATTCTGAAGTTACATCAGGAAAAGCGAGTGTGGTGGGTGAAGCAAAGGCAGGATAATGTGGAGTTTGCCGGTATGCTT
>JAQWTV010000170.1 GCA_029242545.1 Roseibacillus sp. | reverse complement strand
GTAGCAGTAGTTCTAGTGCTGGTCCTGATGACATTTGTCGTTCGTCTTCTCATCAAAAAGAAGCGAGCCGTCCCGGAGAGTTGACGATCAGATTGCTGGAACGTGGGTGCCCGGGTTCTATCTCTCGAGAGGCGGGTGGAGCGAGAGGCGTGTTTCATGAAGCCCTGACGGGAGCAGGTTTGATTTTTTCACTAGGCGCCGGGAAGGGGGAATTCCTCTATATTTACGAAAAGGGGTGAAAATAAGCGTCATGCTGGGATCTCCCGTATCAAGAATCGGCTTTTCATGGGACGAGGAGTCGGCAACCCTGCTCTATGGGGAGATCCTATTCGACCTCTCCACGAACCCAATCAATTCATGAAGAACGCCTCACAATCTGCAGCGTCGATTTGCCCGAAAATAATCGCGACCGTAGCCACAGCATTGCTCTTTCTGGTCACAGCTGCTTCCGGCGCTCCACCTTGGGGCACTCCCCAGATGCAACCCGGTGTCGCGATCGTTACATGTATTGGCCCTAAGAAAGATGCTTTTGGCAACCCACTCCCTGTGAACGCGGCCTACTCCTTAGGCTTGATGGACGTCCGCAATCCCGACCCGCTCAATTACGGAATGCGTGGCTTTTCTGCGCCTCTGTGGACAGCAGTGACCAGTAACGGAACACCGAACCTCGAGTGTCATCATGAGCCATCATGGACAGCCGAAAATCTGGGAATGCTCTTTGGGACTGAGATTGATTCTGACGGCGACATGTATGTGGCTGCGGGGGGGCTGTATCCTAATCAGGCCCCGAGTTACGAATTCCATCGCCAATACGGCGTTCTCGGTGGCGGTGCCACCGATCTCTCGGCAGCTGGTACTATTTACAAGATTGATCGTATCACCGGAGTGCCCGCCGTGTTTTCGGTGCTTCCTCAGCAGGCCGTGGATCTGGATGATGGGTTTATCTCAGGCCCTGGCGTTGGCAATATCGCCTACGACTCTGATTTTGATCAGTTCTTTGCTACTAATATGGAGGACGGTATGATCTATCGTATTCCTGCTGGTGGTGGCCCGCCGTCTGGCACGCCCTTCGATCCCCTCACGCCTGATTCGGGTGACCCTGGCATGCCTCCCGTGAATGACCGCCTCTGGGGGATCTCGGTCCACAACAAGCAGGTCTATTACGCCGTTTGGAATGCCGGATATGCTGGTGACGAGGGGAAGATCCGCCGCGTCGACCTCGACGCAACGGGTGCAATTATCCCAGGCACCGACACCGAGATCCTCGAAGTTCCCGGAGAAACCCCCGGGGCTCCTAATTGGTCCGCAATCCACATCCCGGTGGCGGATATTGAAATCTCAGCTGACGGCCAGAGCATGATCCTCGCTCAACGAGGTCAGAGGGACTGGCAGCCTCCTTCAGGCTTTATTGCCAGTGCTAACCACGCTGGAAAGGTGTTTCTCGCGCAATGGGATACTGCCGTTAGTAGCTGGGGTGTCACGAATACTCTCCAGTCTGGCAACAGCTGGGGCCGGGGTGAGACCTATGGCGGCGCGGACTTCGGGATGGAGGGAGGTGTTCAAGAGGAGCTCATCTGGTGCTCCAGTGCTGACACCGCAACCGACCAAGGTCCACACGGACTTCAGGGCGTAAGAGTCACCGACTTTCCGTTAGTTTCCGCGATTGTCGACTATAGCTATCGAGTTCCCTACGATCCTGATTACACGACGGGTGGTCCGGACTACAAGGGCGTCGGCGGCGACATCGACATCATGCAGGATCCTCAGGATGTTCGTTGTGTTGAAATTGAAGTGAGGGATATCGAATGCCCCGAGGAAGAGGGTGCGCCCTTCAGTATCGACGTGACCTTAACTAATCTGTCGGGACAGGCCGTTAAATATCTGTGGTTCACCCCTTGCCCCGCTGATGAACTTGTAGGGGGCGCTATCACCGGCACACCAAACCCGGATGATATCATCGAGATTCCTGGGGCTGGAATCCCAGACGGAGGCACCTACACCCAGAACATTAGCCTGCCGACTTCTACCAGCGGGGAGAAGTTCTGTCTGCGTCTGACCATGCTTGATTCTACTGGGGAGGAGTGTTGCACGGAGAAATTCTGCTTCGACCTCCCCAATTGTGATTGTCTTGAGGTAATCGATCAGTCTGTCACTTGCGAGCCTCAGCCCAATGGTCTGATCAAATACACCATTGAGCTCGCCGTCCTCAACCTGACCAATTTCAATGGCAGTGCCGGATTCGACTTCGCTCACGCGACCTTTCTGCCTCCCTCTGGATTCGTCGATGCTTCGGTCGAGCCCTCTCCGAATCCCATTCCACCGGGTGGCATCGGCACCGTGGAAGCCTGCTACATCGGGCTGCCAGGTTCACTCTGTGTCAATTTCGCCGTTCATGACTCTGACCTCGTCGAGTGCTGCTCGCAGGAGATCTGTATCGAACTGCCAGACTGTGCGGGGGAGCCAGAGCTTCCCGACACCTGCAAGCTCGACGATCTGGTGCCCTGCCGCCCCAATGCAGATGGAGGAGGGATGATAGCAACGGCCAGTTACACGATCTGCAACAACTCCAGTGTTCCTCGCACCTATACTTGGTCTGCTGCCTCCATTCCTGACCCCGCTTGCCCGGTGACTTTGCCTCCTTCTGCCTTCAGCCCTGCAAGTGGGACGATCGGTCCGGTCCCTCCCGGTGGGTGCGTCACCATACCCATCCAGATCAACTGCGAAGGGCTTGAACCGGGCTTCTGTGCCGCCTACCAGGTCTGTGCGGTCATTAACCCCGACCTCGAACCCATTTGCTGCACGGGCAAGGTCTTTGCGCCTGAAGAGGGGGCGGTTGTTATTGGTGGAGACCCAAGTGAGCCCGTGGCAGTTCCCGTGGGTGGCAGCGCAACTACTGAGCTGTTTCTCGAGAACACCAGTAACCAGCTGGTCACTGCCGACTTCGTGATCTCGGATACAGCGGGAATCCTTGGGGTCAGAGAGAATCTTGCGGATACCGTCGCTAGTAACGCCTACCGCATCTCGGTCTCCCTTGACCCCGGCGAGGTCCATCCGGTTGATGTGCTGCTCACGCGCTTCGATGATGGGACTAACTCTCCCGACTTCACCTCTCTGCAAATCCACCGTCTCTACGGGGGTGATCGAGTGATTAGCTCAGAGCGTTTGTTCAGTGTCTCAGTTCGTCTCAGTCGCGAAGGGGAAGTGCCTTTTGGGATTCGACGTATCGCGTTGCTTGCCCAACCAGAACCCCTCTTAGAGCTCACGATCGCAACCCGGCTTGGTCGGACCTATCGCGTCCGGGAGTCGACCGATCTTATCAAATGGGACGATGCTGCCTGCAGCGTTCTTGATGGGGTCATCAATCCGGATGGAACCTTCACAGGAACGGGTGGAGAGGTGATTTGTGGTGTGCCCTGCGAGGTGACTGATCCCCGCCGCTTCTTTATGGTGATTGAGAACCCCTGAGGTAAGAGACGCCACGGAGTCTCACCTCCAGAAGAGGCCGGGGTCTGCGTTGGTTTGCTGGGGTCCGGTGAAGTCCCCTAGGGCGGCTAGGGCAGCTTTATGAGGTTAGTTGCTGTTCGAGATATTCGGCGACCCGATCAAATGGGTCGAAGCCCATGGCTAATCCGACAGAACGTCGTAAGTTGGAGTTCGCATTGATATCGTAGAACACCCGTCGTCCGTTGCTTGTGATCAAGTATTCCAGAGCCCCAATATCAAATCCTGTTGCCTTGAAGAGGCGGCTGGCCTCTTCCGCCACTTCAGCCGGAACTTCAGGATAGGGTAGAAATTGAGGTTCGCTTGCAGGCGTGGTGCCAGGCACCGCGCAGGTCCCTGCTTCGGCACCTTCCGGATTACAGTCTATGGACGGACAAAGGTTAAAGCCTGATACGCCGACCACTCGCATGGCATAGAGGAGTTCTCCACCGAGAAATTCCAAGCGCACTATGCCTTGTTTGCTGGGGTCGTGATCGAGTTTCTCCTGAAGCAGCAAAACCGGATCTGGCTGCCACAATGAAGGGTCTGCCTCGAGAAGGCTTGATAGTTCATTCAGGCTGCTTACCTCGGCCATTCTGGCCCCACTGCCTCCCTGATTGGGTTTAAGAATCGCAGGAAAGTCGAGGTTCGTTTCATAATCTCGCAACGCTTCCACGCTGTTGAAGGCTACCGTCCAAGGGTAGTCCATGCCCAGCTTCCGAATCAGGCGGATCTGGGCTATTTTGTCGAGTTCCAGGCGAAAGGTAGAGGCTCCATTGAGGATTCTTGCGCCGGTGGATTCGAGGTGATCGAGCAGAGAGATCGCGAAAGGTACTGCATGCCCGTTGCCGCGAACATAGGCGCTGGGACTCACCTGGTTGAAAATCGTTGGGGCCTGAATCTCTTCGGTGAGGTCGAAGGCGGCCGACTTAACATCATAGGCAAGGTAATCGACGCCGCGTTTATCGAGGGCGTCAAAAAGTGGTTGCTGCCAAGTGGGATGCTCATAGACAACAGCGAGAGCAGGAGTAGACATTTTTTTCAGGTGAGCGTTATATTAAGGAAATAAACCGGATCCTGGAAACGGACATGTAGCGAAATAGGATTCTTTGCAGTATCATGTTCGATCTCCTTGAGCCGTTGAGCTGATTGTAGCGCTTTCCTCTTCGGAGCCACGTGAGCGCTACGGAGGAGACACTATGGAAGTTCAATTCCATTGCTACGTCTATTTTCCTAACAATAATTTCGAGTTCCTCATCTTTGCTTCGGTCATCAAATTGCCGGCTAGGAGTGAAGCCGAAAGAGTCGACGACAGAGTATAGAAGCTTTGCCGTTTTTCGGATTCAATTCCTTGTTTCCTCCCGTGCCCTGATCTCCTTCCACGAGACGATTTGGTCTATTTGTCTATTTGCATGGGGCCGTATTCTGCTATTGTTTCCACGTTGCCGTTACCTCGCCGTTTCGGTGACAAGGCCCCGGTTAGTCCCCGGGGCCGCTTTTGTTTTAGAGAATG
>JAQWTV010000167.1 GCA_029242545.1 Roseibacillus sp. | reverse complement strand
ACCTACTATGGTATTACTGCGGGGCTCTCAATCGCAGCTTCCGACAGCATTACCGTGACTCCTCACGTCACCCACATTATCGATGGCGCTGACGGCGACGAGACCTTCGCTGGTGTGAAGGTCGGCTTCGGATTCTAAGTCATCTCACTGATATTTGATCAACGAAAAGGGGAGCCTCAGGGCTCCCCTTTTTCTTGTCGAGCAAAGCCGAACCATGGGATCCAGAGGCCGTCCGAGTTTCTAGGTCGCACGGGGATGGGCTTGGTCGTATGCCTCTCTCAGGCGCTCTTTCGTCACGTGCGTGTAAATCTGGGTTGTGGACAGAGAAGAGTGGCCGAGTAGGGCCTGGACACTGCGAAGGTCCGCGCCTGCATCGAGGAGGTGAGTGGCGAAGGAATGTCGAAGTTTGTGAGGCGTAATATTGAAGGGTATATCAGAGTGACTGAGGTATTTTTTCAGCAGGCTATTTATCGAGCGAGTAGAAAGGCGCTTGCGTAACTTGGAGACGAACAGGGGTCCGTCGATCACTTTGGCCCCTTGACGGTAGGCCTCGATCGCTTTCATGGCGTGGGAGCCAATGGGAACAATTCGCTCCTTAGATCCTTTTCCGACTACTCTCAGGGTGTCTGAGAGACTTTCGAGGTCACGAACCTCAAGAGATACTAGTTCGGCAAGGCGGAGACCGGTTGAGTAGAACAATTCGAGAATGGCGGTATCTCTGAGGGCTAGCCAAGGGGGAGCCTGCTTCTCTCTGGGTATTTTAGCGGGAAGCGCCAGAAGTTGTTCAATCTGGCGGAGCGTCATCACCACTGGAAGCTGACGTTCAAGCTTGGGAAGTTGAATTTCCGCGACTGGACTTTTCGGGAGTCCGTGGCGAGAAACGAGATATTTGTAGAAGGAGCGCAATGCAGAAAAGTGCAGCCGAATCGTGGACCGTGCGAGTTCCTGCTTCATGCAGTCAAAGAGATAAGAGCGGAAATGATCTGGATCACAATTTGCCCACTGGGAGAAGCGGTCCTTCGACCAGCCGCGGAAGGTCCTGAGCGCATGCTCGTAATTAGAAAGAGTACGCGGAGAAACATTCTTTTCCACGGAGAGAAACTCGAGGAATTCCTCGGTCAGAATATCCGCTTCGTCAGGAGGCATGAGGAATTGCAATCGCTACGCGGCACATCTTGGACAAGTGCCAAAGAACTCGAGCTCGTGATAGAGATTCAAGTAGCCTGTGTCGCTGCGGATCTCATCCTCCAGATCATGGACCGGGCAGGGGGCATCAATGGGAGTGATAGTCCCGCACTCGGTACAGATCAGGTAGTCGCGATGCTGCCCGGGTAAAATGAGGGTGAAGTAGGCCGCTCGCTCGTGCAGTCCCAGCCGGCGTACAAGGCCGGCATCTGTTAGTCGATTGAGGAGCCGGTAAATCGTTGCTTTGTCACACTGGGAGGCAAGAAAAGGGTTTTCCTCCAACCCAGCCAGAGTGACTGGGCGGTCGGCCTTTAGCAGGGTATCGAGGAGAACCTCGAGGGCCTTTGTCCGCCGTAGTCCTGCTGTTCGGCAACGGTCAATAAGCTCCGCCAGTTCCGTATTCACGAGGGCACATTAACCATATTGTGCTCCAAGAGGCAGGATTTTCCCTTGTTTCCTTCACGATCCCACCTGAAAAGAGGCCCATGATTGCGAATTTGACTGCTGGCTTGGTTGCTCTCGCTGCCCTGATCCTTGCAACCCTTCCAAGTAAGGCGGTGGAGCTCAGCCTTCGGTGGGAGCCGGGAAAACGCTATATCTTCGATAATTCGGCCGACTCTTCGATGAAAATGCCTCTGCCTGGACAGGGTTTGATCGAGACCACGGCGAATATGACAATGCGTATTCACAATGACGTGAGCCCCCACAAGGAAGGGGTCAAAGTGGGGCACGCGTTTGCCTCTGTTCGAATGAAGCAGCAGATGCAGGGCTTGGAGATGGAGTATGATTCGTCTGACCCGGCCACGATGGGAGGATTACTGGGGACCGTCCTGAAGCCGCTCACTGAGACAAAATTTGCTGCGGTGTATGGGAAGGATGGCAGTTTAGTAGGCACCGAAGGTCTGGATGACCTCCAGGGAGCTGGGCAAATGGGTATGGGAAAAGAAGAGCTTGAGGCAATGGCGCGGCAGAGCGTTGACTTGCTTCCGGGTAAGAACGTCGAGGTAGGCGAAACTTGGAATACGGATGTAGACCTGCCAATGGGAGAGCTTGGAGGCAAGGTGACTATTCTTTATGTTCTGAAGCTTGAGGAAATTCTCGAGGAGAAGGGTCGTAAGATCGCGCGAGTCTCGATGATTGGAACGGCCAAGGAGGGAAAGGCCGACAACAAGGAAGAAATTCTCCGGACGGAAGTAAAGGAAGCGACGGGAACCATGCTTTTCGATATCGAGCTGGGACAGCCGCTGGAGATCGCGTCTACCGTTGTCCTAGAAACGGGGCTTCCGGCCGGAATTCCACAGGCGCCGGGTGCGCCGGGGAAGATGCCTCTGAAGACCGTCTCGGTCCAGAAGCTGGTCGGGGTGGAGGATTTCAAGGAAGCTCCCTCTGCGGGTAAGACCGAATCAAAGGGCAAGCCGGATGAAGCAGCTTCTGCCGAAAGTAAGGCAGAGAAACGAGCTCGTCGCAAAGCCCAGAAGGAAAAGCGTCGCAAAGAAAAGGGCGTGGCGGAGTAAAGACCGCTGCCTCACTAGCTAGAGAAGCTCTCCCTGTGGCGCTTGGGGCGGTTCGGCTCCAATCTTCTGGTAGGCTGAAGGCATCGCTACGCGTCCTCTGGGGGTTCGTTTGAGAAATCCCTGCATGATGAGAAAAGGTTCGTTGACCTCCTCGAGAGAAGAAGAATCCTCCCCAACCGCGACTGCAAGGGAGCTCAGTCCAACTGGCCCTCCATTGAATTTATAAATGACAGTTTCGAGAATCCGTTTGTCCATCTCATCTAGCCCGTCGTCATCGATTTCGATCATCGCGAGCGCTTTTCCTGCTGTGATGGAATTGATCAGGCCCTCGGCGCGGACCTGAGCGTAATCCCTGACCCAGCGTAAAAGGTTGTTAGCGACCCTCGGAGTGCCTCTTGACCGGGAAGCAATTTCTCGAGATCCGCCCTCGTCAATTCGAATCTCGAGCAAGCTGGCGGAACGCATGATGATAGTGGAGAGCTCCTCCAAGCTGTAATAGTCGAGCCGATTAACGAGGCCAAAACGAGATCGCAGGGGAGCCGTGAGCATGCCGGCCCGGGTGGTCGCGCCGACGAGGGTGAACTTCGGGAGGTTAAGTTGGATCGAGCGAGCGGAGGGTCCGGAGTCGATGATAATATCAAGTCGGTAGTCCTCCATCGCTGGATAGAGGTATTCTTCGATGGCTGGGTGGAGACGGTGAATTTCGTCAATGAAAAGGACGTCACCCTTTTGCAGGTTGGTCAGAATCCCAGCAAGATCTCCTGCCTTTTCGACCTGGGGTCCGGATGTTGTGTGGATCGTGGAATGGGCTGCGCCCGCGATGATATTTGCGAGAGTCGTTTTCCCTAGTCCGGGAGGGCCTGAAAGGAGAATATGTTCAAGAACGTCCTCCCGTTGACGGGCAGCCTCGACCATGAGCATGAGCCGTTCGGTTACCTTCTCTTGACCGTGGAATTCCTCAAATCCCGGGGGCCGGAGAGAGAGGTCAAACGGAGGGTCCGGTTCCTGAATGGGGTTTTCCGCCATATGTCGGTCTTGGTAAGCCCACAAGGGCCAGTGAGAGTAGCCGAATAAAAGGATACTGCGGGGATGGTGTCATACCCGTCAGACGACCGCAAGTGTGCCGAAATGGCTAAAAAGGCAGCCAAGAATAGGCTTTACAGAGAATTGATCCGCCGTAAAGTGCGCCCCCCTCCCGGACGAGCCATGAAAGTTCTCTCCTCTCTCAATTCCCTTAAGCGCCGACACGCTGGATGCCAGATCGTGAAGCGTCGTGGCACTCTTTATGTCATCAACAAGACAAACCCCAAGTTCAAGGCCCGGCAAGGGTCAACTCGGGGAACGCGCCTGTCCAAGAAGGGCGTCAAGTAGATCGAGGAGGCATCAATTTTGCTCAGATCATGAAGGCGGCCCCTGGCCGCCTTTTTCGTGTAGGGATGAGGCGACAAGATTAATCATTTCTCCAGCTGCGAGGAGGCCGAACGTTGCCGTGACATGAGTGACAGCTCCAAGTCCGGCATCACAGCGGAGCCCAGCAGCCTGCGTTGACGAACGCTCGTGTGAGACGCAACCATCTCCCTGAGGATATAATATGTCTTCAGGAGAGAAGATGGCACGGATATCAAATTTTTTTCGGGAGCCTTCGCCGCTAGGAAAGCCATAATTGCTCCGAAGGTTTTTGCGGACCTGATGGAGCAAGGCATCATTAAAGGTTCGGCTGAGATCCTCAGTGCGGATGAGGTTTGCATCGCATCGTCCCCCTGCTGCGCCACAGGTGACTACAGGTATCTCCCTTTTCACACACTCTGCTAGAAGAAGGCATTTTGGGCGCACAGCATCAATGGCGTCGATTACTCCAGTGAGTGGGCGATCAAGAACGCTCGCGAGAGTTTTTTCTGTCAGAAAGTAATCCTCTGCGTTCAGGTGGCATTCCGGGTTGATCGCATGAAGACGCTCTGCCATGACGTTGACCTTGGACTGACCGATAGTCTGGGAGAGCGCATGGATTTGCCGGTTGGTATTTGAGACACAGATATCGTCGAGGTCCACGAGGGTGATTTCTCCGACTCCGGTTCTCGCGAGAGCCTCTGCGGACCACGATCCGACTCCCCCAATTCCGATCACGGCCATGTGTGCGCCGCGGATGGCACTACTACCCGAGTTCCCGTAGAGGCGGGCTATACCGGAGAATCTGTCATGATAGGGCTCGCTCATCGCCGTTCCGGGCAAGGAACGCTAGGACCCAAGGAGGTGAGTGCGCATATTAGCGAGAACCTCCGCGCACCGGGCCCGGTTTCCCCCCCCAACTTCCGCGGTGGCCCATCCAGTAAACCGAATTTCCTCGAGTGCTTTCCGGACGTCGGCCCAATCTACGTCCCCAGCGCCAATCTTGGAGAATCCGGACT
>JAQWTV010000150.1 GCA_029242545.1 Roseibacillus sp. | reverse complement strand
ACGCCGTGCGTGGGCATTTTGTCCGGCTACTTTAACAAGCTTCAACGCAAGAACCGCATCTCCATCGATCAGGCTGTGGCCGGGTTGGTGGGCGATGAAACGCGCTTTCGGTCGCTGGTGTTTCAGGCGGGCGAAAACCTGAACTTCTCCCAAATCGCCTGGGATCAACATGGCCTGCCGGTGCATCAGATCGATTCGCCCCGCAAGATTTTCAACCTGCTCTTTCAGGTCAACGAAAACGAGAAGAATCAGCAGCAGGTTCTCGCCGAGGACCGCAGCATTCTCGATGCGGTGTCCGCCCAGGCCAAATCAATGGAGAAACGTCTCAATGCTAGCGACCGGGCGAAAATGGACGAGTATCTCACTTCCGTCCGCGAAGTCGAACAGACCGTGAAACGCCGCGCCTACTGGGCCGAGCGCTCCAAGCCGGCAGTAGATTACGAACTCGGGGACTTCGACCGCAAGTCCGTAGACGATTACGTGGCCACCTTGCTGGACTTGGCCGTATTAGCCCTGCAAACCGACTCTACACGTGCCGTCACAGTTCAAATTCCGTTCTGGGAAGGCTTCAGGGAACCGGACCTCAGCGGCAACTACCACGATCTTTCCCACCACGGCCAGAAGAAGGAGAAAATTGAAAAATTACTCCTGCTGGAGCACGCGATCCTTAAGCGGATCAGCGCGGCACTCACCACGATGAAGGAATGCGCCATGGGCAACAGCTCTCTGTTCGACCAGACGACCACGCTGCTGACCGCCTCCATGGGCAGCGCTAACTCCCACAATTTCGACGACCTGCCAGCGATGGTGTTTGACGGCCGTATGAAGACCACCGGCCATTGGCAGAAGAAAGACGTCCCCATGAGCAACCTATACCTTGGCCTGCTCGAGCAATTTGGGGCCGAAGCTAACCGTTTCGGGGAAAGCTCCGGCACCCTCGACTTGTTGACCTGATGGGGCCCCGTCGGACAGCACTGTTGGTGGGCGTTCTCCTGCCGGGGACTCTTCATGCGGAACCCAAACTGGAACAATTCTTTGCGCAAAACTGCGTGAAATGCCACGGCCCTGAAAAACAGAAGGGCGAGGTGCGGCTGGACAAGTCCGCGGGGACGCTATTCGCCGATAAAGAGTTGCTGGAAACTATCGCTGCCGTGCTCGAGGCCGGTGAAATGCCCCCGGAAGAGGCGCCGCAACCTACTGCTGCAATTCGTTCCCAGGCCGTTCAAATTATAGAGAAGCGCATCCTTGCTCAACGTCCGGACAATCCCCTTAAGCGACTCACCCGGGCTGAATACACCCATACGCTGCATGATCTCTTTGGAGTAAATTTTGATTTCACTGGTTTCTTGCCGCCCGATCACGTGGAGCATGGCTTCGACAAATTTGGCGAAGCCCACCTCATGTCGCCGCATCAGGTAATGGCCTACCTCAAGACCGCCCGCTTCATCGCCGAGCGGGTGTTGCCGGATGCCAAGCCCGGAACGAGGACGTGGGAATTCGATGTGCGACATTTTCACGGCAGCAAAAACTTTGCGACCGGCGGGGGTGGGGATTACCGCGATGGGGACGACTATGTTCTCACAGGCTTTCGCCCCTACCGCAGCAATCTGCATTTCTCCGTCGATCCGGAGAGCCACGACCAATTTATCGTTCCCGCCTTCGGGGTCTACCGGCTCGAAGTGAAGGCGCATTCGGAGAAATCCACCGAAGGCGAGGTCATCGGTATTAATCTCGGGGACGGGCGTCATCCGACCAGCTTTCGGAATATCCGCCGGATCCCCATGCCACATGGCTCGAAAGGTTTTACGTCCGAGCTCACTCTCAAGGCGGGGGACCAGCTGGCCTTCACCTTCGATAGCGCCCGTGTGCCGGGCAGGAGTCTTGAAAAGCACAAACACAAGGGGCCCGCCATTCGGTTCTCTCACCTGAGGGTGACCGGCCCGTTAACAGAAAAGTGGCCGACCGCCACAATGGAAGCGATTCTGCCGAAACCGGACATAAAACCCGGCGAACTGGTAGATCACCTCGCCATGTTGCTAACCCAGCGCCCCTTGTCCGCGGTGGAGCGTCCGGCTTTCGTGAATATAGCGCAAAAGAAGCGTGCTTCCGGGGCACCACCCGCCGCCATCGCCCGCAGTACCCTGATTGCCCTTTTGACCTCGCCTCATTTCATCTACAAGGCCGAGTCTTCTAAATTAACCGCGGTGGAGCGGGCCCATCGTCTGTCCTATTTCCTCTGGAACTCCGTCCCGGATGCCAAACTTCTGGCCGCGGCCAAGGCTGGGGCCTTGGCCGACGAACCATCACCCCAGGTTGAACGGATGCTTAAGGACGCCAAGGCCGGTCGCTTCATTGACGACTTCACGCGTCAGTGGTTACAGCGTGATAAGGTGGACGACTTCGGGCCGGATGTGCGCATATACAAGAACGTGCGCCGAATGACCGTCGATTCCATGGGGCGCGAAGGCCGTGAGCTCTTCCGCTACCTGCTCGAGCAGGGCCGGAGCATGAAGCGCTTTATCGATTCGGACTTTGTCATGGCCAACGATCGCCTGGCCCGCTTCTACGGGTTACCCGTTGTGAAAGGGGACGCCTTCGTTCCTGTGAAACTGCCCGCTAAAAGCGAACGGGGCGGGCTCGTGGCTCAAGCCGGTTTCCTGAAGCTCACCTCTACCGACTTTGCCACCTCACCAATCCACAGGGGTTCGTGGATTCTCAAGAATCTCTACAATGAAAAAATCGAGCCTCCTGCCGACATACTAATCAATGAGCCGGACATCCGCGGCACCACCTCCATCCGCGAGGCCATCCTCAAACATCAGGAACTCGAGAGCTGCTCCCGATGTCATTCGAAAATCGACCCCTTGGGTTTCGCTCTTGAATACTACGACCCGGTTGGACGTAAGCGTAACGAATATCGCCACGTCGAGGAACTTGATGCCAAGGACGAGGGAACCGCTTTTCAAAAGAAAATCAAATTTACCAAGATCCCGATTGAGGCTGCTATGAAACTACCCAACGGTCGTGAGGTGCGCGACCTGCCCACGCTCAAAGCCGCCCTCATGGCTGACAGGGAGCGCATCCTGAAGGGAATCATCGGGAAACTCATCAGCTACGCCCATGGCCGTGACGTGACTCTGGCCGACCGTCCCCATGTCGAGAACGTCTACAAATCGATTGCCCACAAGGATTTCTCTCTTCGTGCTGCGATCCATGCCATCGTAGCGCACCCTAAATTCGGCCAGAAATGACACCGAGACAATCCGGTCACAGAAAAACAATGAAACCAACGAGCATTCCCTTCCTGCCTGCTGCCCTTCTCGCCCTGGCCCTGTCAAGTCAAGCGGCTGAAAGGCCCAACATCGTTCTCATCATGGCCGACGACCTCGGCTTCTCGGACCTCGGTTGCTATGGGGCCGAAATTCGCACCCCGAACCTCGACCAGCTGGCGCGCAACGGACTGCGATTTTCCCAATTCTACAACACCGCAAAATGCCATTCATCCCGGGTATCGCTCCTGACGGGCCTCTACTGCGATCAGGCTGGCAGCAACTCCCTCTCGCGCGGGACAACGATTGCAGAGACTCTCAAGGCAGCAGGCTACTCAACCGCGATGTCAGGCAAGTGGCACCTCTCGGGCAACCCTGTTGACTTCGGATTCGATCACTATTGGGGGCACCTTTCGGGGGCAACAAACTTTTTCACCGGAGACAACACCTTCCGACTGGGCAGTAAAACGTGGGACGTTCCCGCAGATCTGAACGGGAAACCTTTCTACGCCACCACCGCCATCACCGACTTCGCAATCGACTTTATCGATGAGATGGTTCCAGCCGACAAGGAACCCAGTGCCCCTCCATTTCTTCTCTACGTCGCATATAACGCCCCTCATTACCCGCTTCAGGCCCCCGAGCAGGAGGTAGCGAAATACAAGGGTGTCTACGATTCTGGCTGGGATGAACTTCGCAAACAGCGCTATCAAAAACAGCTTAAATCGAAGCTGTTCCCACGGGACTACAAGCTCAGTCCCCGCCCCCGGCACGTTCCCTCCTGGGAATCGCTGCCGGCTGATGAAAAAGACTGGGAAGCAAGGCGGATGGAAGTGTTTGCCGCCATGGTCGATGTCGTGGACCAGAACATCGGCAGGCTCATTTCTCACCTGAAAAAGAAAGGAGAATGGGAGAATACTCTGTTCCTCTTCTGCTCTGACAATGGAGCCTGCCCCTTCGAGCGCACCCGGGGAAAGGATCTGGAACCATGGGACCCGGAAAGCTACTGGTGCTATGACGTGGGCTGGGCTCACGTGGGAAATACCCCATTCCGGCTCTACAAGCAGAACCAGCATGAGGGAGGGATTTCTTCTCCCCTCATCGCTCACTGGCCGAAAGGATTGAGTGCCAAGGTAGGAAATGGCGCTGGCAATGCAGACAAGAGCCTCCGCCAAAGCCCCCTTGGCATGGTCACCGACCAACCTGGTCACCTGATCGACTTCATGGCTACCTTCCTCGACCTGGGCAAGGCCAGCTATCCCACCAAGGTCGGGTCGCGCATCATTGACCCCCTCCAGGGAAAATCACTCCTTCCTGTCCTCGAAGGCAAACAACGGACAGCCCACAAAACCCTTTATCAGCATTTCGGCACGGACCGTGCCCTGAGAGAAGGGGATTGGAAGGTCGTTGCTGCCAAGGGTGGGCGATGGGAACTCTATAACCTCGCGGAGGATCGCACCGAACTTAATGACGTTCGTGAGGATCACCCCGAACGAGCTAGCCGCATGATCAGGGAATGGTTTCGTATTGCGCGGGATGTCGATCGGCTCAAGCCCGGGCAGCTCAAACCAGGCAGCGGCAGGCTTAGCCCTCTGAGGTTTGGTAAACGCAACGAGCCCGGGGAAGGATTGAAAGCTCCACGAAAAAAAGGTTCTGGCAAAAAGAACCAGAAAAGCGCCTCTCCTGCCTCCTGAAAGCTTTCGCACACTTTTGACCGATGAAACCATCTCTCTTATTCCTCCTCTGCCTTCTTTCAGGCCTTGCCGTGTCGAACGGAGCAAAGCCGAACCTTCTCCTCATCACAGTCGACGACATGTCCTGCGATTCGATCGGCGCCTTTGGCTGCAAGCTCAAGGGAACAACTCCTAACATCGATCAACTGGCCAGCGAGAGCCTCCGCTTTCAGCATGCCCACGTCCAAGTAGGCAACTGCTACCCCTCCCGGAATGTCATGTTTTCCGGACGCTATCCCCACAACACCGGGGTAGAGGGCTTCTACCAGATCAAACCCATCAAATTTCCTGTCCTATGCGATTTAATGAAAAATGGAGGATACTACACCGCGATCCGAGGCAAGGTCAGCCATTCCACGCCCTACCAGCCCTACCCCTGGGACGCGGACCTTACCATTGGCCCCGATGGGCGTAAGCTCCACATCAAGGATGTCTCCTCCTACGGGCAGTGCACCCACCGCGGGATTAACGCAGCCAAGGCCGCCGGGAAACCGTTCTGCCTGAACATCAACATCTCCGACCCCCACAAGCCCTTCTGGAAACCCAATGACCCCCACAAGGTCTCCCGTGTGTTCCAACCTGAGGAGGTTCCAATCCCGGGATTCCTCTTTGATCATCCCGATGTCCGCAAGGAACTCGCCCTTTACTACAGCTCCGTCCGACGGGCAGATGACGCGGTCGGCGCCATCCTGCAGGCACTCGATAAATCTGGCCAGGCCGATGACACGATCGTGATGTTCCTCAGCGATCACGGCATGCCTCTGCCGTTTGCCAAGACCCAACTCTACCATCATAGCACCTGGACCCCGTGGATCATCCGCTGGCCGGGCGTAACGAAAGCGGGCTCCGTGAATAATCGCGACATGATCTCTGCGGTCGACATGCTTCCTACGATGCTGGAGATGGCAGGACTAGAGAGTCCCGCCGGCCTCGACGGAGCCTCGTTTGTATCGGTCATCAAGGGCCAGGAGCAGAAAGGCCGTGAGGCCGTGTTCAAGGTCTATAACGAAAATGCTGGCGGAAATCGTCATCCTATCCGTGGGCTTCAAACTAAGACCCACCTCTACCTTTTCAATCCGTGGTCAGACGGCACGAATATTTTCAGAACTGCGACCAACGGAACCGCCACCTATCGCCTGATGAAAAAGATGGCGCCTTCCGACAAGAAAATCGCCGCCCGTCTTGCAACCATGGATCACCGGACGGTGGAAGAGCTCTACGATATTGAGAACGATCCTGACTGCCTGATAAATCTCGCCGCTGACCCGGCACATCAGGCCGTTAAGAGTCGCCTGCAGGCCCGCCTCCGTACGTTCATGGAGGAGAGCAACGACCACGCTCTCCCAGCTTTTCTCAATCGAGGCGATCCCGGAGCTCTCGCCTCTTACATGGAAAAAGTGGAAAAG
>JAQWTV010000146.1 GCA_029242545.1 Roseibacillus sp. | reverse complement strand
CCGCCTCTATAATCTGGAGAAAGAAATAGGTGAAATCACCAACCTCGCCCAAGAGAACCCCGCCATCGTCGAGAAGCTGGGAAAAATAGCCGCGCAGATCACCGCCGAGATTTCTGCCAATAAACGACCAGCGGGCACGGTGCCGAATCCGGCAACCCTCTACCCCACCACCAGCCGCAAGCAACCTGGCAAAAAAACCAGAAAGCAGATCAAACCCATCAACTGGGACAAGGTGAAAATGGGCGATACCTACGCCAGCTCCTCGCTCCCTGATATGGCCGGCAAACCCTTCTCTATTCAGGCTACCGTTGAGATTGAGTCGGACCAAAACCCCAATGGTGTCATCCTGGCCCATGGAGGCTCCGCGGTGGGTTACGTCCTCTACGCCAAGGAGGACCGCCTCTTTTTTTCCATTCGTGGCGGCACCCCTGTCGTCCAGAAGGTCAGCTTTGCCTCACCCGGAGACAAAATGAAGATTCTCGCCTCCCTTAGCAGAGAAACGCTCTCCATCCAGGTTGGCGGACAATCAGTTGAAGTAAAATCGCCCGGCCTCCTGAACAGGCACCCTCAGGAGAGTCTCTGCATCGGGCATGATGATGCAAATCCGGTAGACCCTGGCGCCCCCAGGAGCCGTATCAATGGCTCTCTGTCGACCTTGAAGGTGACCATCCGATAATTTTCTCAGCTCGTGAGAGCCCTCATCATCCCTCCTCTTTCACGGCCCTTCCCAGCGCCGCGCATGCCTCAGTAATCTCTTCCTCCGTACTACACAGAGGCGGCATCATGACAATGGTATCCTTGATCGGGCGGGTGAGCAATCCGTGAGCGCGGGCGGCAACACAGACCCGTTCTCCCATCCGTTGCTCACCGGAAAAACGCTCCCCACTCTCCAACCGCAGCTCAAGTCCGGCAATGAGCCCACATTGGCGCACTTCGTGAACGCAGGGATGCGCAATCGCCTTCAAGCCCTGAGTGAGGGCCTCTACCCGGGGCGGAAGTTTTTCCAGCACACGGTCTTCCTCGAAGACCCGCAAGCTGGCGAGAGCCGCTGCGCAACCAAGCTGATTTGCAGTATAGCTGTGTCCGTAGTGTAGCGTGCGATCCCGCCCCCCGAGAAAAACATCGAAAACCGGGCCTGTTGTCAGAGTCGCCGCAAGGGGAAGGTAACCTCCGGTAAGGCCTTTGGCCAGGCAGAGAAAATCCGGGATAACCTCTTCCTGCTGACAAGCAAACATCGTCCCAGTTCGGCCAAACCCTGTCATGACCTCATCAAGAATCAGGTGCACCCCTTGTTCGTCACACCAGGAACGGATCTCGGCCAGCTGCCCCGCTGGCCACGGTCTCATTTCGTTTACTCCCTGGATGAGAGGCTCCAAGACGATTGCTGCAGCACGGCCGACTTCCTCCGCCGGAAGAGAATGCAGATCTGCAAGGGAAGCCACCCTTGTAGCAGGGAAACCAAAACTGCGGAAACGGTCGAAAAAAACCGACACTCCTCCCAGCGATGCCGCCCCCATGGTGTCCCCATGATACGCATTCTCGAAGGCAATGAATCCCGTGCGCTCCGGCTCCCCAGATTGCTGCCGGAACTGAATTGCCATCTTCACAGCAACTTCCACCGCGGTTGACCCATCATCAGAAAAAAAGACGCGTTCCAAGCTACCCGAGGGAAAAAAATCTGTCAGCCTCTTCGCCAGTTCAGCAGCACGTGGATTGCCGAACCCCAGGAACGAGGTATGGGCTACCTCATCGAGCTGCGCCCTCAGGGCCGCATCGAGCCGGGGATGGCGATGCCCATGAATATTGGTCCAGATACTTGAGTTGCCATCGAAGTAACGTTTCCCATCGGCATCAAACAGCCACGGACCTTCTCCCTTAACAAGAATGAGCTCTTCGCCCCCGCTCGCCCATTCCGCATGCTGCGTAAAGGGGTGCCAGCAATGTTGCCGATCCCATGCGCTCCAATTGTCCCCGGGTTCCGTCAAGGCGCCTCCTTTCCCTCTCCTCCCTCGTCGCCCATATCCTCCAGTTTCTTGTCGATTCTATTAATCAACTCCCAGGGACAACGCCCCCGCTGGTATTTACGCCAGAGAACTTCCCGCAACGCCTCCCACTCTTCCCTGCCGATGGGCTGGTGCTCCTGCCATTCCTCATCCCCTTTCAACTGGGAATGCAGCTGCCAGGTGGAGGAGTGATGGGAGGCCCGGTAAACCCGCACTCCCTCATCCGTCCTTTCTCGCCATGAGTGTCGCTGCACGCCCTTCCCATACGGACAAGTTCCAAAATCCCAAGAACAAACACGATTTGACATTTTACCGGTGAGCCCTACAGATCGCTATGGAATGAGAATTATCCGCAGTGACGCCTCCAAGCTCATACTGTATCTCGTTTCCTGCTTTCTCCTCGCGGCCCTGCTAACGCCCTGGCTCTACAATGCCGGAACCCTGCTCGGCGAAATGACCGAGGAAAAAGGTTATAGCCGGATAGTCGATTATGTGGGGGAGCATGCGCGGCGTGCGGAATTACCGAAATACTTCAAACGCTGTCTTCTCATCGCATCTCTCCTCCTTTTGCCTCCACTTATTTTCTCGCTGAGACTAAGCCAAAATCCGGCCCCTCTCAGGGAATCCCCCTGGGCAGCTTACCTTCCCCCTCACGTGGTAGCTCGTTCAGGAGGACAACCGCTGCGTAATTCCCGATGGGGACCGCTGCAACTTCTGGCCGGGGTTCTCCTAGCCGCTGGTCTTCTCTATGGCACTGGATGGCTTCTCGTGTCCATGGGATGGTTCTCCCTGAAGGACCCCGTCCCTTGGGACCTCGCGTGGAGGAAAGCCCTGGGGCCATCCATCTCGGCCTCTCTGGTGGAAGAGATCATCTTTCGAGGCATATTTCTGGGCATCTGTCTCCGTGCCTTCCGTCCTGCAACAGCCATTATCCTGGTCTCCCTCCTCTTCTCAGCGCTGCACTTTCTTCAACCTCCCGGTAATATTGCAGTGTTTATCCAAGGAGACCCTCTCCCAGAAGGAGCCGTTTACATTGACCCCGCAAATCAATGCTCCGGCTTCCAATTGCTTCAAGCTATTCTGATGCGATTTCAGAATTTTGAGCTCGTCCTTTTTGAATTCATTTCCCTCACAACCATTGGCCTGATCCTTGCCTATGCTCGTTATGCGACTGCTTCTCTCTGGCTACCGATCGGTCTCCACAGTGGCTGGATTTTCGCCTACGTATCCTTCAAGAAGATCTCCCTTCGTCTTCCCCAGGAAGATGAGACACTGCGCTATTTGGTCGGGTCCAATCTCAAAGAAGGGCTGATCCCGATGGGGACCCTTGCCCTTACCGCCCTTCTGGTAGTCCTCTTTGTGAGAATATTTCCGTCTAAAGGGATTGCTTCCCCCCAGAAAATTTCCGCCCCGGATGACTGAGCAGTAATCTCATCAGGAACGGCCTGAGCTACCAGCACCCGCCCAAGCGCCGTCTCGATCGAATTCCCCAAGGATGCTTCCCTCCCCGTTAGTCGACGCTCTTTACCCCCCTTCCTGCGCATTATGCCGTGCTCCTTTGCGGAAGGGGCGTTACCTCTGTCCGCCATGTTGCGAAGGCCTTCCACGCATTGAAAAACCGTATTGCATGAAATGCGGAGAGAAAATCGAGGGATACGTCCCGGAGGATGTGTTGTGCACCCATTGCCGAGGGGTGGATTATTTTTTCGACTTTGCGCGCTCTGTCGCCAGCGCTGACGGCCAAGCCAACGAGATCATGCACGCCTACAAATACGGCAGGCAAATCCATCTCCATGGTGAACTGGCCCTGCTCATGAAAGAACTCTGGAGCGATCCCCGCATCGCCGTTCAGCGAACCCCGCCCTGGGTTATTGTTCCAGTTCCCCTTCATTGGAGGCGCGAAAGGTGGCGATGGTTTAATCAATCCTACGAAATTGCAAAAACACTGGCGCAGCAATGTAATCTCCACTGCCAAAAAGCTCTGAGAAGAACCCGGAAGACAAGCCAACAAGCTCTTCTGGGACGGGAACACCGCCTTGCTAATCTTCAGGGCGCATTTCGACTGAGCCCACGGGAGAGACGCTTGAAAATCATCCGAAATAAACCCGTTCTACTTATTGATGACGTATTCACAACAGGATCCACAGCAGAGGAATGCGCCCGGGTATTAAAGCAGGAAGGAGGAGCGGAAAAGGTGGTTGTCCTGACTGTTTTGCGAGGCTAAGATCTTTCCCAACAAGAATTTTCCTTACGCGCCTCCCTTTCCCAGCGAAGTACACAAGCCTCTTCGCATGTCCCCCAAAACCATAGCGCTCTGAGCCATGGGTATTTTTGACAAGCCAAAACTCCGTCGCGGCAACAAGAAGAAGGATACGGTTCCTGATGACCTCTGGACCAAGTGCCCGGACTGCGGAGAACTGATTCACACCTTGGATCTCAAGCAGGGTCATCAGGTTTGCACGCATTGCAATCATCACTTCCTGATGAGTGCGCAAGACCGGATCAACCTGCTGGCGGACCCGGACAGTTTTGTAGAGACCGAAGCATCCCTTGAATCCACCAATCCTCTCAATTTTGAGAAATACGCGGACAAGATTGCCATTCTCAAGAATAAGACTGGGATGAATGATGCTGTTGTCACAGGACGCGTTAACATCGGACGCCATCCCGCTGCCCTAGCCGTCATGGACTTCCGATTTTTTGCCGGGTCCATGGGCTCCGTGGTAGGGGAGAAGATCACCCGAGCAGTCGAAATGGCGACCACGGAGAAACGTGCCCTTATCATCCTTTCCTCCTCATCCGGCGCTCGGATGCAGGAGGGCATGCTCTCTCTTTTGCAGATGGCAAAAACCTGTGGAGCAATCGCCCGGCATAATAATGCCGGCCTGCCTTATATTTCTGTTTTTACGCACCCCACTACTGGAGGGGTAACCGCCTCCTTTGCTACGATCGGTGACGTCAATCTCGCAGAACCCAAGTGCATGATAGGATTTGCCGGTCCACGCGTGGTGAAGGAAACGACGCATCAGGATCTTCCCGCTGGATTCCAAACGGCTGAATTCATGCTGGCACATGGTCTCATCGATTCCATCGTGGAACGCCGCTTCCTGCGGGAACGGATAATACAGTTGCTGGGCTACATGATGCCCGGGCAGGAGTAGAGAACGACTCGTGAATTACGCTGAGGCCCTGGACTGGCTATATTCCGCCCAGTTTTTCGGAATAAAACTTGGCCTGGACGGCCCACGGCGCCTACTCCGCGAGTATCTTGCCTTCCCCCCGCGAAGCACAAAGGTCATCCACGTAGCAGGCACCAACGGCAAAGGTTCCACCTGTGCCTTTATCGATTCTGTAGCTCGTGCAACCGGCGTGCGGACAGGCCTTTTCACGTCACCCCACCTTATTGACTACTCTGAGCGAATCCGTGTTTCCGGGGTGGAGATCGAAAGAGAGGAAATCGCCGTGCATCTGTCCGCTCTTCGGGAACTAGTCGAGCAATGGGATCCTCACCCAACGTTTTTTGAACTCAGCCTCGTCCTTGCCATGAAGCATTTTTCGGAGCGCCAATGCGAACTGGTTATTCTCGAAACCGGGATGGGAGGACGCTTGGATGCTACCTCCGCAATCCATGCAGACATTGCAGTCCTCACTCCAATTGGAATGGACCATCAGGAGTGGCTCGGAGAAACCCTGACCGAAATCGCGACCGAAAAAGCTGCGATCATCGTTCCGGCCAAAAATGTAGTTTCTTCCAACCAGCTGCCAGAGGCTGAGGCTATCATCAGACAGGTCGCCAATGAGCGCAGGGCACCTCTTACTTTCATCGAAGAACCCTTGGAGGGCTACGCTCTCGGGCTGACAGGAAAGCACCAACAGGAGAATGCGGCCCTTGCCTTGGAGGCTCTGCACGCCGCCGGAATCACTCTCAATTACGAATCCGTAAAGGCCGGGCTGAGTTCGACTCAATGGCCAGGCCGATTTGAGAGACTTGATCCCTCCGCGGGAGAATATTCTTCAGCTATTGTTCTCGATATTGCGCACAATCCTGCTGCTGCCAGAGCCCTTACGGAAAATTGGCTCACCGAGTTCGGCAAGACCAAGGCCCATCTCATCCTCGGGGCAGTTGAAGCCAAGGATATCGAGGGAATCCTCGAAGCGCTGTTACCGATCGCAGAGCATCTCCACTTCGTCCCAGTGAACTCGCCCCGGGCCCTTCCTCCGGACGACTTGGCCACTTTCCTACCCGAAAAGGCCCCGCCCTTTACTATTTATGGCACCCTCCAATCGGCTCTCGAAAGCCCCAAAAGCCACCCCACTCTCATCACCGGATCCTCCTTTCTCATCGGAGAGGTCAAAGCTCTCCATGAGGGGGCTTCTCACCGAGTGACGACGCAGTAACGAGGTAGACATTCCGATTCACAGCACCCGTGTGCCGGTATAAGACCTTCCTCGAACGTCCCATGCGTGAACCAATTCGGCTTGAAACTGACAACGGGCTCTATCTTCCCGGGCTTGAGCTGTTCCTTGACGTGCGCACACCTGGGGAAAATGGCTTTATCTCGCATGCGCACGCTGATCACTTTGCCCGACATGAGAACATCCTGTGCTCTAAACCTACCGCACGCATTTTAAAGGCTCGCTACAATGTAGCGGATGAACGGCTCAATCCCAGGCCTTTCCACGAGCCTCTCGATGTCGGCCCATACCGCCTGCAATTACTGCCCGCAGGACATATCTACGGCTCATCCATGCTTCACATCACTCGGAAATCCGATGGGGAGTCACTGCTTTACACGGGCGATTTCAAGGTGCAACCAAGTCTTACTGCCGAGGAGCCCGTATTTCGTCGGGCGGACACACTGGTCATGGAAACTACATTCGGGTCACCCAAATGGATTTTTCCCGGTAGAAATGAGATCACCGGCATGATTCTTAATTTTGTCAATGAGTGCCTTGAGCAAGAAGTAGCTCCAGTCCTTCTTGCCTACTCACTTGGCAAGGCCCAAGAGGCCCATGCCATCCTCACCGGTGCCGGCATCTCAACTGTGTCCCATCCCGCAGTCGCCAAAATGACCACCGCTTGTCTTGATGCCGGGTGTGCATTATCTCCTCCCCTCACCTTTGAGAGCACAGTTCCTCACAACCATGTATTCATCTGCCCGCCCAACGTAATCCGCTCCGAACAATTCCGAGCGATACCCAATTTGAGAACCGCGATGCTATCTGGGTGGGCCCTGAACAAGAACGCCATATATCGCTATGGTGTTGATGCCGCATTTCCTCTCTCTGATCATGCTGACTTTCCCGGCCTTCTTGAGGCAGTCCGGCGGGTAAGCCCGAAGCGGGTTGTCACAGTTCATGGTTACACTCGGGAATTCGCTGCCGAACTACGCAGGCGGAATTATGAGGCCCGGTCGGCCTCCGGGGGAGACCAGATGGAGTTTGATCTGCCTCGCTAGCCATGGTCGCTTCGCTCGCATCAGGGCAAATCCGAGGATGACTTCGGGGAACCGGCGGGGCTTCGAGGGTCAGGCGCCCAGAAGAGGCCTCGTCCTGCCAGGAAGCCCACCAGAAGGCCGGCCGCTACGCCGGCCAGAACTACCCAGAAAGAATAACGAGGCCCCATATGAGGCATACAACCGGAAGGGACCAGTTCTGGCAACCGCGCAATTTGTGGGCGGCTCTCGGCCCTATTCTACTATGAAAAATGGATTACGAAGCTCCGGCTTGTTATAGCTCAAAGGTTCACGAGTTCGCATGTCGAGAACCTGCTTGCCTGCTGCGCTGACCACCGCATGTGCCGCGCCTGTGTCCCATTCCATTGTAGGTCCAAACCGAGGATAGACATCTGCGGAGCCCTCAGCCACAAGGCAGAGCTTCAAGGAGCTGCCGGCAGAAAGGAAGTCCACCTCTTTTCCCTTCTTTTGAATTTCATCGACAAAGGCATCTACCTCCGGGCTGGAGTGTGAGCGGCTACCGACTACCTTGACTTTAGCACTCTCCAGATAATGCGCTCCTCCCTCTATCGCCTCGGGGGCACAATCTCCTGAAATTTTCCACGCCCCACCACCTTCGATTCCAAGGTAAAGGGTATCATTGACCGGATGGTAGACCACACCAACTACCGGCCGACCATGCTCAACCAGCGCAATGTTTACGGTAAATTCTCCGTTCCTCTTTATGAATTCCTTTGTTCCATCGAGAGGGTCCACCAGCCAGAATCTTGCCCAACTTTTTCTCTCCCTGTAGGGAATCTCGAGATTCTCCTCTGAGATCACCGGCACCCGTGGATAATTGACCCGGAGAAAGGCCATGATCGCCTCGTTAGATTCTTTATCCGCCTCCGTCAGCGGCGAATCATCCCCCTTGTATTCTATCTCAAATTCGCGCCCGTAGACCTCAAGAATTCGTGCTCCTGCCAGACGGGCGGCGTCGATCAAGCCTCCTATCTCAATCCCGTGAGCGCTGTTAATCACGGTCGTCCTGATACCACTCGTTCCCCGGATTCCGGCACCAGCGCACCCTAGTGCGCACGACAGAACTCCTCGAAGCGAGTGATACCCTCGTTAAGGACATCAAGAGTTGTACAGTAACTCAATCGCAGGGAGGAATCGTGCCCGAAGGCGATCCCGGGCACCGCTGCAACCTTGTAGCGAGTCAAGAGCTTATCACAGAGATTCTGTGATTTCAGGCCCAGAGGCTCACAGTTTACGAAGAAGTAGAAAGCGCCCCCCGGATTCTGGACACTTATATTGGGAATGGCACTAAGCCGTGCATGCACGAATTGTCGACGCACATCATACTCACTCCGCATATCCTCTACGAAGTCCTGCGAACCACTGAGAGCCGCGAGCGCACCATATTGAGCGAAGGTAGTAGCGTTGGACGTGGTATGACTCTGAATCTTCGAGATAGCTGCCGCCATTTCTGGAGGAGCGGCAGTATATCCGATTCGCCAGCCAGTCATCGAATAGGCCTTGGCGAAACCATGGCAGATCACCGTGAGGCTTTTCAACTCCTCGCTGATCGAGGCAATGCTGACATGCTTGTGGTCTCCATAGATGAGCTTCTCATAAATTTCATCTGAGAGGATCATGATATCCTCGTAGGATGCTACCTCTCCAATAGCCCGCAACTCCTCTTCAGTGTAAACTGCTCCAGTTGGATTCCCGGGGGAATTAATGATCACCATCTTGGTTTTAGGCGTCATCGCTTCTTCAAACTGCTCAGCGGTCATTTTCCAGCCATTCTCCTCGCTGGTCTCCACGATCACGGGCTCTGCCCCACATAGTCGCACCATCTCAGGATAGCTCACCCAGTAAGGTGCTGGAATAATCACTTCGTCACCCTCATCGCACATCGCCATGATGGCGTTCATGCACGCCTGTTTCCCCCCGGAAGTAACACAGATCTGCTTCGGATCGTAGGTGAGACCATTATCTTCACGAAGTTTCTTCGCAATGCCCTCGCGTAGCTCCGGAATGCCGGCCGCCGGGGTGTATTTGGTCTTTCCATCCTGCAGAGCCTTTATGGCTGCGGCCTTAATATGATCGGGGGTATCCATTTCGGGCTCCCCACCAGCCAGTCCGTAAACCTCATCTCCTTGGGCGCGCAACGCCTTGGCTTGGTTAGTAACCGCAAGGGTAAGAGAGGGAGTAACCCCTTGGACACGAGAAGAAAGCGAGTCTGGATCCATCTGGAAGAGTGTTTGTGTATACCGCCCAAAGAGGCGGAGTCACGGACGCTGGGCGAACACGCTCTCCTCCAGAGCGGAAGGAGTTGATAGCGCTGCTCCTCAAGGATGCAAGCGGAATTCGGTAATTAAGGCGTATCTAGGGCGCTTGGCCGTACTTCTTCTTGTGGAGAGCCCTCGCCTGCTTCTGCCAGCCGTCCCGCCGGATCCGTTCCTTGAGGTTCAGATCTTCACTGATGGCCCGTATTTGTGCCGCTCTCCATTCCGCAACCTGCCTGTAGGTATAAATACCCGTATCATGGAGGCGGCGGCAAATTACCTCTCCGACCCCCTGTAGTTTAGTAAGGTCATCGACCTCCTTCGGAGCCTTCCGGTATATTTTTCCGATTCTCGGGTCTTTAACTAAATTGACTTTGCCCCGTGGGGGTAGCTTTACCACCTCATCTCCAGAGGCAATCTTCGGTGCGGGAGGATTTTTAGGTCGCTTGGAAGTCCTCTTGATGGCCTCAAGCTCCGCTTTCAACGCGGCCGCTGCCTCCGCGTGCTGCGCGACCTGCTCTTTTTGCCGTTCCAACGCATCGCGTAAATCCTCCTCAGCGGCTTCACGGCCTGACTTAGCCTCCTTCCGTGCCATTGACACCGCCTCCTTGAGCGCATCCTCACCTTCAACCCTGACCGCCTTAACCTCATCCTCGAGACGCTTCTTCCCTTCCTCGAACACTGCAACGGTAGTTTCAAGCGAAGACAGCTTCGCGTTCAGGGCATTCTGCTCCTCCTTTGATCTGGTCAATTCAGTCTGAGCTCGCCGAAACCGCTCCTCCGTAGAGAGCAGTTTGCCCTGCAGGTTACTCACCTCCTTGAGCTTCTCTTCCGCTTCCACCAGCTCAACGCGCAATCCGTTAATTTCTCTCCGCAGTATCCTGCCGGCATCCTCGACCTGCTGGCGCTCACGCTGCTGATCACCCAGCTCATGCTGGACCCGGTCTTTCTCAGCCTTGATCTGCTTGAGAAGCACCTCCGCCTTGCTATCACCAGAGAGGATCGCCATATGCTTATGGAGCTCTTTCTTCTCCTCACGAAGACGGTGTAACTCATCAGACCACTTCGTTTCTGATATCCGGCACTGCTGCAACTCTTCCTGCCCCCGCTCACGCTCCTGGCGTACCAGTTCAAGATCCAGCATAACTTGCTCTATCTCACGCCGGGCAGTCATCAGCTGATCTTTCAGCACAGCCTCTTTTCCTGAGGAATCCTCAAGCTCACTACTAACCCGCGCGACCCGCTCTTCGAGGTCCCCGATGGTCACGGCCAGCATCACCTTCTCTTCATTGGTTGCCTTCAGCTTTTCCTCCGCATCCCGGTTTTTGTCTCGCAGCTCCCGACGATCAGATTCAAGTTTTGCACTGGTGGACTCTGCCTCCCGGAGCTGCGACTCCATATTCTCGCCCTCCTGTCTGGAGCGAAGCAGGTCGCTCTCAAGCCTCGCACGCTCATCTGCCATATTGGCAAGCTCCCGCGCGCCTCCATCCTGTTCTTCCCGAATTTTCCTCAGCTCCTCTTCAAGAACCCCACTTTTACGCTTTAATTCTTCCAACTGCAGGAAGCCCTTCTCTGCTTCCTTCTCGTGCTGTTTGGCCTCGGTCTCCGCCCGGGAGGAAAGCTCCTCCTCGGTTTTCCGCAATCGAACAAGCTCTCTCTCCCGAGTATCAAGTTCGACGATAGCAGCTTCCGCTTCTTTCTGGAGATCGTCCCTCTCTTTCCGTGTTTGAAGAAGCTCTTCTAAAGCCTTCTCGGACCGCTTCTGATGCCCTTCCGCCTCCTTCTCTAGCCGGACCTTGATTTCCTCATGGTGGGTCCTTACCTGCTCCAACTCATTCCTTCCCTGATCACGTTCCTTGGTAACTGCGACAAGTTTCTCCTCAATGACCTCACGCATTTGGCCGAGTTTCTTGAGATCTTCCTCCAGCTTAGCTCTCTCCCCAGCTCTCTCTTTTTCTACCGTGCCAATCTTGACCCGGAGAGCCTCATGCTCCTCACGCAGGGAAGACAATTCCCTCTCTTTAACCTCACGCTCCGCCTCCAATGACGAGAGCGATTCTTCTAGGGCAACCCTTGCTCCGCGCACGGATGAAAGCTCCTTCTCCAGCAGATCATTGTCCTTCCTGTGATGCTCTTCCTCTGACTGAAGCTTGCTCTTGAGGTCTCCGCATTCCTCTCGGTGAGCTGCCAGTTCCACTGCGTTTAGGTCCCGCTCTCTGGTCACCTCTTTCAGAGCACGCTCCTCTTCTTCTCTCACCCCTTTGAGATCGCGGAGCTCTTGCCCGGTTTTCTGCAAATCCGCCCTCTCAGTGACAAGATCGGACTCCAGCTTTTCTCCTGCTGCACAAAGGCGGTCCACCTCTGAAACTTTTTCCTCTAATTGCTTTTCAAGCTCCCGGGTCTTTTTCTCCAGAGTTTTCAACTGGCGGCCAGCGGCCTTCTCCGCGGCTGAGAGTTTCTTGCGGAGGTCGCGTTCAGTGGATGCCAGCTCCTTTTCCAATACTCGCTTCTCGGCCTTGAATTTCTTTCTCTCTTGTTTGGAAACGGCAGGCTCCCTCTCTCCCTCTTCTTCGGATTTCCTCCCACCTTCCTTCTTGGATCTCCCGGGTCCAGCCGCCCCCGGCACCTGCGATGCCAGCTTCCTTTCCAGCTCCTCCCTTGCGGCGTTCATCCCGGCGAGATCCTTCTCTGCGCTCTTCTTCTCCTGAGCCATCTCAGCAAGGCTCAACTCTACTTCTGATCGCTCCTTGCGAGCCACCTGAAGGATTTTTTCGAGTTCCTCGTTATCCCGCCGCAGGTCCCCAATTTTCCTTTCGAGCCCCGGGGAGTTGTCCGCAACCTCCTTGATGCCTGCTGCCTCCTGATAGGTCTTAAGCCGCTCCCGCTCCTTGCTCAAAGCGATCTCAACAACCTCGTTTACCTGCTCGGCTTCCTCGAGGCGCTGCTTCGATTCAAGCTGCCCAGCTCGATACTTGCCCCACGCAAACCACCCTAGAGCAGCTCCCAGTAATCCGGCTGGCACAATGAGCAGCAAACTGTAGAGGCCATAGTTGACCAGAAAATAGGTTATTGCATCCATGCGGATTCTCTCTCTTGGGTGCCGGTCTCTTACTTGACCATGATCTCCACCTGGTTGTCACGATCTCCCCCGGGCGCTACCCCAAAGGACCGTGTCTCAATTTGACTGATCAGCACACCGTGATCCACGAGAATCTTTCCAACCACCTCCGCTCTGAGACGCGCGAGCCGGCTGTTTTCGGTCGCATTCCCATCACGTGCCGGATGCCCTCCTACTGCGTAGCGGGCTCCTTCACCAGCAGTAATAATAGCGCGCGCAGCGATGATTACCTTATCTCGGTCGCCGCTCTGAAGCTCCTCACTCCCGGGGCGGAAGGTAACTACACTGTCGTTTAGCTTGCGCCGTAATTGCCCAAGCACCGTTCCATCACGCAGGGACTCGGGCTGGTATCCCGGAAAATGGTAAGGAGACGAGCGCAATACGAACTCATCCGAAACCATATCCTTGGGAACGACCTCACTTGCCTTAGAAAGCCAATCGATCCTGAGCCCGCTGGTAGTGTCGCCTCGCATAATCAATCCACCTTTTTTCAGCTCTACACTTCGATCACCCTGCTCCCGGAAATAATATTCGAGAAATTCCGCCCATCCCCCAACCCCCTTGGGGTTAATAACAAATTTACGCCGTTCGAGGCTCGCATCCCACCCCGAGGGAGCCTTGAGAGGAGGATTTAGCTCAACCACCAGATCCTCGGAAACAACGCCGCTCACGCTGAAACGCTCTTCCTTCCTCTCAATTCGCAACCATCCAGGGGCTCGCAGCTCACTCGCGTGACCAATCACTCGAACCCCCGATAACGCGTCAACCCGGGCGACAACCCTTGCACGCTGCGAATCCGAATCCACCGCTCCTGAAATGAAGGCATCCAGATAGTCAAGCCGCACCCCTGGGTCGACCACCCCCTCCTCTTTCAGAATCTCCTCAACCTGCCTCTCAAGTCTCGGTTTGAGCTCGCTGAGGAAAATCTGCCTGTGGAAATACCCAATACTGGGAATCAGAAGCAAGATCGCCAACCCTACGAAGCTCTTCACAGGGGGAATGCTCGTCGACGAAAAGGCTGGCGACAAAAGAAAAATTCAGCTCTCTGGCCGCATTGACCCCATCCGCCCTGCCGTAGCTCTCTTTTTAAAGGAGCAAGGCAGTATGAACCCCTCACAGAGCTCAAGCAAAACCACCCTTGGCCGCGATCCATTTCCCCCTCCTATGAACGACCTCAAAGGCTAGGCCCGCAGCCTGAGCGGCCTTCTCGGTATCATCCCATTGATCCTGCAGAATCCCGGAAAGTATGAGGATTCCCCCGGCCTTGAGAGCCTCGCCTATCTTTTCAAAGGACCTTTGGAGCACGGCCGCAAAAAGATTCGCCACCACAACATCATATGAAGTCCCCGGAATCCAATCATCCAGATCTGCGCATAAAACCAGCACCCCGGGAGCGTTATTACGCTCAACATTCCGCCGCGCCACCGAGACTGCAGTGGGATCAATATCCATTGCTTCACACTCATTTGCACCAAGCAGGCTTGCCGCAATGGCAAGAACCCCGGTGCCGCATCCAAGATCCAGCATGCTCCAGCCCTCTCCCCGTCGCCTCCGGGCCTCATCTGCGAGAAATCTCAGGCAGGAAGATGTGGTGGCATGGTCCCCGGTTCCAAAAGCCATTTCGGCAGGAATGATGACTACAGTCCTGCCTTCGCTATTTTCCTGCAGCTCGTGTAACCTCGCCACGTTTGTTTCCGAGGTCACCAGCAGGCAATCACGGATCTTCAGGGGCGGGAGCGGCTTGGCTGACTCTGCGACCCAGTCCACCTCCGTCAAGCTTCTAACGACCCCACCAAATTGTTCCACTAACTCAAGAGCCTCACCTTCTTCTTCACAGTAGAGATCCACCCGGAGAAACTTCCCGCTCCTCAACCTCGTAATGACTGCATTCTGATTACCATGGAAGCGCTCCTCCCAGAGATCTTCCTGTCTTAGTGCTGACCGCTTCGACCATACCCACATTCTTGCAGCCATCCCTTAGGGCAGGGCCTTGCAGATAGCAAAATAGAATCTTCTGCGTTTTACCCGGCAACACAGGCCTAACCCGATGAGGCGGCAGTGGTGAGCTCCCTCAGATCTCAGGATGAGCCTGGCCTCCTTCCGTGCTTATGAGAACAGCTAGGAATCACTGGAGGTCAATTCGACCAGCATCCTGACCAGTTTTCTCTGGTCTCCTTCAAAATGATTTTGAACCAGAGCAACCTGGTATTCAGGCCCTACATCCCAGGCGTTCAGGGTTTTGCTCGCCCCGAGAAAGGCCAGAAGCCTGAGAGGATGATCGCAGGAATACGAATAATGTGCACGTCCCGCCCGCACCGGCATAATCTGAAGAACCCGATCCCCGTCGATCAGCTGTAAGCCGGGAGGACACCGATCTCGCCCTCCCTCCAGCGCCTGCTCGTAGGAAGACAATTCACTTTCCCAATCATGAGACCGCAGCAGCTCAAGGCACTTCTCAACAGAAGGTTCCGAAACCGCCTTCAAACTACAGTCATATTGCTGGATCCATACTTCCACCCCCGCTTCTCTCGTTCTCCCCTGATTAAGTCCAGCCCAGAAGCGACAAAGAGGATCAACACCCCAGAGTTCCAAATAGTCGCCAGGTCCAGATCTCACTCCCTTCGTCCGAGCTCTCACATCCGCGGACAGGGGAACAGGGGAAGAGACCTGAAGTGGAAAAGGAATTGATTCAAGTGCTTGTGGCAGACCGGCATTGATTGTATTCACTTAGTGCGCTTACTTTCTTTCAAAGAGCCTGGTCATTTTGGCTAGACCACTGCACCGATGAGACGAATTCTCCCTCTTCTTATTCCCATTGCGGCCCCTATCATATCGGCTGCCGCCGAAGAGCGGGCTTACTGGGCTTTCCAGCCACTCACTCCTATAAAAGTCCCCACCGCTCCAGATAGCTCATGGGTCCGAAATGCGGTAGATCATTTCATCCTGAAAAATGCCCGGAAGGAACAGCTTTCCCCAAACGGCCTTGCCCCTCGCAACTCGCTGATCAGGCGCGCGTATTTTGACCTGATCGGCCTTGCCCCCTCGCGGAGAGAGGTGGAAGAGTTCGCCGCAAATACATCTCCCGAAGCCTACAGCCAGGTAATATCTCAACTGCTATCCAGCCCACATTACGGTGAACGATGGGGCCGCCATTGGCTTGATGTTGCACGCTTTGGTGAAAGTCACGGCTATGAAAGTGACAACGAACGGCCAACTGCATGGACCTATCGTGATGCAGTAATCCGTGCCCTGAATGAGGACATGCCCTTCGATAAGTTCACCCGATGGCAGGTAGCAGGAGATTCCTTGAAAGGTGACGATGCTCTCGCTCAGGCCCTGACCGGATTTCTTACTGCCGGATCAACGGTAACTAATGTGGATGGAGTCGACCGTGAGAAGGCCATGTATGACAAGATGGACGATATTGTTTCAGCTACCGGATCAGCATTCCTCGGACTGACAATTGGTTGTGCGAGGTGTCACGACCACAAATATGATCCGATCTCTCAACGTGACTACTACCGCCTCGTCGGATTTTTTCTTCCCGGTAAACCTGGAGACCGCAATGTTGCCATTGGGAATAAGGGAGCTTCGGTAAAAGCGCTCACATGGAATGGAGGGAATACCCGGAAAAACCCTCTCTTGAACAGGGGCGACGTTGAGGAAAAAGAAGGCGATGTCGGATCCGGGGTCCTGACTGTCCTCAGCCCTGCCAGCAGTGACGTCTCTAATTGGATCCGCGAAACGGAAAACAAAGGCGGAGACGGCCGGCCGGGGCTGGCCCGTTGGCTCACCGACGTTGAGAAGGGGGCTGGCGCCTTGTTGGCCCGGGTGATCGTGAATCGTCTCTGGCAGCACCACTTCGGTGTCGGACTGGTTAAAACCAGTAATAATTTCGGCAGCGTTGGGGACAAGCCAACCAATCTTGATCTCCTTGATTGGCTGGCATCCGAACTCATCAGGGAGGGCTGGCGACTAAAGCCCATTCACAAGCTGATCATGACCAGCTCGACCTATATGCAGAGCACGGAGTGGGATCGACAGCGGCATGCCATTGATCCCGAAAACAACCTGCAATGGCGACGACATCCGAGACGGCTCGAGGCCGAGATCCTTCGAGATTCTATCATGAACACAGCCGGGACACTGAACAGGAAGCTCTACGGTCCAAGTATCAAGCCATGGGTCTCCAGTGACGCGGTCAAGACAGGGTCGACCAATAAATGGCCAACCAATGTCAAGGATGGGCCGGAGACCTGGAGGCGAAGCATTTACGTCTTTATGCGTCGCTCAATGAGGGTCCCTTTCTTTGAAGCCTTTGATGTTCCCGACGCAATGCAGAGCCGGGGCGTCAGGGAAAAAACTACTGTCGCGACTCAGGCACTGCTCCTGTTGAACAACCAGTTTGTTCGTCAGCAAGCCGCTCATTTTGCTAAGCGGGTCATCGCCGCCGCCAAGGCCCGCTCCACAGACTCCCAACCAGAGGAAAGACGGGCTATCGTGGAAGAAGCTTACTGGCTGGCCTTCTCGCGAAATGCGACGGACGCCGAGATCAAGCTGGGTATTGAGTTAATGGCACAGGAGGAACAGACCGTTGAGAACTTCTGTCATATTCTTCTCACTCTGAACGAATTCGCCTATGTCGATTAATCTGGCTAGCGCCTCCCGGGCGATGACACGCCGGGACCTCCTCTCCAACGCAGGATGCGGGTTTGGCTCCCTCGCCCTTGCAGGACTGATGGCAGATCAGCAGCTTCTGGCAAACTCAGCGACCGAATCGGACTCCCCCTTGTCTCCAAGACAGCCTCACTTCAGCGCTCGTGCGAAGCGGGTAATCTTCCTTTTCATGTATGGAGGCCCAAGTCATGTGGACCTTTTTGATTACAAGCCCGCCCTCAAAAAATATGAGGGAAAAAACGTGAGCGAGGTCGTTGATAAAAAGGGCGCGCGAAGCGTGGGTGGTCTTTTCCCCTCTCCTTATAAATTTGCCCGCCATGGACAGAGTGGGCACTGGGTCTCCGACCGCTACCCACACCTCGCGGGAATGGTCGACCAGACCGCAATGCTCCGGGGCGTCTATGGCCATTCCATCAGCCACGCCCCGGCGCTTTTCGAACTCAATACCGGCATGATCCGGACCGGGTTTCCAAGTGTAGGGTCGTGGGTCACCTACGGCCTGGGCTCTGACAATCGGGACCTCCCGGGATTTGTCGTTCTCTACGACTATCGCGGAGGGCCTATCGGAGGGGCCCCTAACTGGGGATCCGGCTTTCTTCCTGGAGCCTTTCAGGGAACGCCGGTCCGCTCAAAGGGCATCCCGATCCTGAATTTGAAGAGACCCGATAGCTTAGCCCACTCCCAACAAAGGGAATTGCTTGATTACGCGAGCAAACTCAATCGTCACCACATGACGGGCTATCCTTCTGATAATGCTCTGGAGGCGCGCATCCAGTCCTTCGAGCTTGCCTATCGAATGCAGTCGGCAGCTCCCGAGGCCTTGGATATTTCTCAGGAGAAGGAATCGACTCGAAGCCTCTACGGAATTGAAAGCGGCAACCCGGGGGAGTATTTCGGAAGCCAATGCCTAATGGCAAGGCGCCTCGTTGAGCGCGGGGTTCGCTTCGTGCAGCTTTACTCAGGCGGAGGGCACGGCGATAATAACTGGGATGCTCACGGCAGCATTGTAGGCAATCACGGCAAGCACTGTGCCGCCACGGACCAGCCTATCGCAGGACTTCTCCAGGACCTCGAGCAGCGAGGACTTCTCGATGAGACCCTGGTGGTGTGGGGAGGAGAATTCGGGCGCACCCCACAGAAACAGGGCGGTAATGGCCGGGACCACCACCCCTTTGGTTTCACTATGTGGATGGCTGGAGGTGGCATCAAGGGAGGCACTAGCTACGGGGAAACAGATGAAATAGGATATCACGCTGCCGTAGACCGCACCTCTGTTCACGACATTCACGCTACGATTCTCCACCTCATGGGAATTGATCATAAGGAGCTTACCTATCACTTTAGCGGGCGGGATTTCCGGTTAACTGATGTTGCAGGTAAAGTCATCGACAGGGTAATCGCCTGATTCCAGAACCCGCGGCAGACCAGCGTGCCCCAGATCATCCTCTCGGCAATTTGCCGACCCGAAGCCTCCCCGGTCCTAAGCACCACGAGGTATTACCTAGCCGATAACGCCCATCTGCCGGCCAGTTTTGGCAAAGGCCTCCACCGCTCGATCAAGTTGCTCCGTGGTGTGTGCCGCGGAAATCTGGGTCCGAATTCGAGCAGTTTCATGGGGCACAACCGGGTAAAAGAACCCGATAGCATATACCCCGTATTCAAGAAGCTTCTGAGCGAAACGCTGCGAAAGCGCGGCATCCCCAAGCATGATCGGAGTAATGGGGTGGTCGGCACCACCTATGGAAAATCCCGTCCCAGCCATGGCCTCCCGGAAATAGACCGTATTGCGTTTCAATCGCTCGGCTAACTCCGTGGATGACTCAAGCATTTCGAACACCTTAAGTGATGCCGCGACAATTGCCGGGGCGAGACTGTTGGAAAAAAGGTAAGGTCGCGAACGCTGCCGAAGCAATTCAATGATCTCCCTGCGCCCTGAGGTATATCCTCCTGAAGCGCCTCCGAGTGCCTTTCCCAGAGTAGAGGTGGTCAGATCCACCTTCCCGAAGAGGCCGCAATGCTCGTGGGTTCCACGGCCCCTCGGCCCTAGAAACCCCGTGGCATGACAATCATCGAAATGCACAAGAGCATCATATTTTTTAGCTAACTCGTGAATCCCATCCAGTTGAGCGATCACTCCATCCATAGAGAAAACCCCATCGGTGGTAATCATTTTTCTGCGCGCTCCAGAGGCTTCTGCCTCCTGCAATTTAACCTCCAGATCGGACAGGTCATTGTTCCGGTAGCGATATCTATGCGCCTTGCTGAGACGGATCCCATCAATGATGGAAGCATGGTTCAGGCTATCAGAAATCACCGCGTCATCCGCAGTGAGAAGAGTCTCATAAAGACCTCCATTAGCATCAAAGCAGGAAGGGTATAGAATGGTATCTTCTGTTCCAAGAAAGATGGAGATCCTCTCTTCAAGCTCCCGATGAAGGGATTGGCTGCCACAGATGAAACGCACAGAGGCCGTTCCAAAACCCCACTGCTCTAAAGACTTACGAGCGGCTTCCACAACAGATGGATGGTTCGCAAGCCCCAGGTAATTATTGGCGCACATGTTGAGCACCTCCCGACCATCCTCCAGCGTAATCATCGCGTCCTGCGATGAGCTGATCAATTTTTCCTTCTTATGAAGGCCGGCCTCCTTGATTTCCTCAAGGAGGATCCTAAGCTCAGATCGAAAATCGTCGGAAAACACGGCCAAGAATAGACTCAGATTGACTCCGAAGAGAGGCCTAAATTAGACTCTATTCATCCAAGCACCACGGCCCCGGCGGCCTGTGCCAGCACACATTCTACCCGGGGGCACTATCCAGCCCGAAAACCTGATGAACGACCCGGGCCGCATCCTCAATACAGGTCTCCGCAACCGTAATTGAAATCTTGATCTCGGACGTGCTGATCATTCCTATATTAATTCCCGCCTCCCCAAGAGCCTTGAACATCTGGGCGGCAACGCCGGAGTGAGAACGCATCCCAATTCCGACTACCGAGAGCTTCGCGATACCAGCTTCGGTTTCGAGATCCGCTTCGCCTCCCAGCTTGGACAGAACGGGCTTCAGCGAGGCCTGAGCCCGGCCCAGATCATGGGTGTGCATTGTGAAGGAATGCCGGGCATGACCATCATGGGCGATGTTTGAGACAATCATGTCAATATTGATCTCATCATCCCCAAGCACTCCAAGGATACGTCCAGACATTCCCGGCTCATCGGGAATACCCGTGATGGTAACGCGGGCCTGAGAGCGCTCGATAGATACTCCACGGATGACCACAGCCTCCATTGCTTCATGTTCTTCAGTCACAATTGTTCCGGGGTTATTATTGAGAGAGGAGCGAACTTCAAACTTTACGCCATATTTCTTCGCAAATTCGACCGATCGTGACTGCATCACCTTCGTTCCTACAGAGGCGAGCTCCAGAAGCTCATCGTAGGAAATCTCAGGAAGCTTCCTCGCATCAGAGACCACCCGGGGATCCGCAGTGTAAACCCCGTCTACGTCGGTCAGAATCTGGCAGAGATCCGCATCAATAGAGGATGCAAACGCTATCGCAGAGAGATCTGACCCCCCTCGCCCGAGGGTCTGGATGAGCCCCTGCTCGTTAACTCCCTGAAAACCTGCTACAATAACGACCTTGCCCTGCTCAAGGTAGCTCCGGCTCAAGGTAGCATCTATGGTATCGATGCGGGCACGTGTGTGTGACCCGGAGGTTTTTACCCCGGCCTGCCGTCCGGTTATGGAAACCGCTTCAACGCCAATCTGCCTGAGAGCCATGGTCACTAGGGCGATGGACTGCTGCTCTCCCGTGGAAAGCAGGACATCCATTTCTCGGTCGGGCGGCTCATCACAGAGTTCCTCCGCCATCCCAATAAGTTTATCAGTGACTCCCCCCATGGCAGAAACGACCACCGCGATCTGGTGTCCCTCATCTATGAGAGACTTGATTCGCTGCGCTACACTGCGAATGCGATCGAAGGATCCGACGGACGTTCCGCCATATTTCTGGACAATGAGCATGGAAATTTTAAATAACGACGTTCCGCACGAAAACTAAGCCCGCAGCAAACGCCAGACCCCGCCGGGTTAGCGGGCACTGTGAAGGAGAGCAAGCTTCTGTTCTAGAATTCGTAGCGACATCATCCTCTCTCATGGGGAGAGTTCGTCATCAGTCACATCCAGACCGCAGCCGGCGCGAGAACGATCAATTATTCCGCCAATGGTACAATGGGTGTATCCCAACCTGCCATGTCTGAAGGTTTAGTCCCCGGCTTGCGCCGGCCACCGCCCCTTCCCCAAGTCGGATTATATGGGCCTACAAAAGCTATCTGGGCATCCGGCACAATCTTGCTCTCCAACCCCACCGCCCAAAAGCAGGCGTTAACGAGGAGCCTCCGGTAGCCATCGTTCAGGATATCATTGGAGGCCCCATACGTACTGGTAAAAACCTTCCCGGTATTCCCTGATTTTCCGCGGTAACTTCTTGTCCAAGCTCCCGGCACAGGCGGCATCTTCTCGTTCGGAGGTGAATCCGCAGTCATTCCCTCCAACGGCTGAGCCATCGCAAGCACTCTGCTGGGCTCAAGAGGGGCAGCCCGATAGCCACCGCACTGAGCCCACATCTGCTTAATCCCCCGGAGGATTGGGTGAGCTTTCTCCGCCGGCACAATATCAAGGCGAGTACTCTGGCGATGATTACCACCATAGTGGCCCGCCCACTTCTCACCGAGAACCTGTCGGCCCCATCCACCCCGGTAGTCCTCACCGTTGAATCCATTACCATACTTTGCCCACTTGCTGTCACCGGGTATCTGGAAGCCATGAGTTGCGGTGCGCAGACCAACAATCGCTCCCCCCCTGTCCAGATAATCAACAAAATGTTGCATCTGGTTGTCCGGCCAGTTCTGGAAACGGGTGAAGACAACCATCAGGTCTGCCGACCCGAGGGCTTCCATGCCTGGCACATTAGACTGTCCGGGAACAATCTCACCCTTGTTGTTCAAACCAAACAGAACGCTACACTTGAATCCGTGATGGCGGGCTAGAATCCTCGCGAGCGCCGGAAGAGTTTCCTCGGACTTATACTCATGATCACTGGCAATGAATACAATATGCTTTCCTTTCCCTGCTCCATCCGAGCCCTCATAAATAAGAGGCGCGGCGCTGACTTTGACAAGGGGAGTCCCGAGGCATAACGCCACAAGGAGGTATCGGATGCTGTTCATATCTTGAGACTAGTAACAATTGAAGGATCCGGGCAAGCTCACATGGATCCGGAAGCGCATATTAGACTCTCCCTTACCTCCGCCAGCGTCGGAAAGTGGGACAATTGAGGTAGGGCAACCTCAATTGTAAGCTTGCAAGTAAGTTGCCCAGCCGCTGGTCTAAGAGAGATCCCATTATTGACTTCTGCCCGCCCCCACTCCCAGATGAACAACCACTGCAGATCCCATCCAGCTCTCCGTCCGGGCAAATCCCACATGATGCAGATCCTCATTGGCGCCGCGGTGGTCGTCATTGCAATTGGCATCGTGGCGACCATGGCAAAATCGGGGAAATCCAAGAACGATAGGGCTGAGGCCCTCCGCAAGCTGCAGGAGATTGGCCAGGCACTTCGCGGATATCTCGATGACAATAATGGCGAATTTCCGCTCGAAGATGCTACCGGCAAAGACAACTGGCTCAATGCCTCAAAACCAGAGGCGGAGACTGTCTGGTATAATGCGCTACCAAAGCAGATGGGGGCTTCACCTGTAAGTGAGCTTGGAGATGACCCGGCTCCCAGATTCTATCAGAAGAGTTATCCCCTCTTCCTATCAGGGGCTGACTACCCACCCAACAAAAAGGAAGGCAGACCTTACTTTGCTTTCGGCTTCAACAGCAGTCTTCAGGTCAAGGGTGAAGACGGCTCCGAGCGCGCTGCCAGTCTCGCGGGCATTCAGCACCAAGACCGGACCGTTGCCTTTCTGGAACGAGGAGTGAAGAAAGCCGAAGAGACCACTAAGTTACAGGGTGGATTTGATGGCGGTCCGAAAGCAAATGCCAAAAATTTCGTGCCACGCTATAACGGAAAGGGCCACGTCCTCTTCGTTGATGGTCATGTTGAGTCTTTCAGGTTCGAGGACATCACCGACGCCATGGGACAAGCCGCCAACGGCCAGAATAATGTCTACTGGACCGGAGACCCCGATAAGCGTCCGAACTAGCACGTTCACGCAGACACGTGCTGCCAGGCGCGAGGAATCCTAGAGGGCTTCGATCCGAAAGACAACGGGGCGCTCAGTGACGCAGTCAAGACTCTCGATTCCCTTCAGCGCTGACTTCAGGATCCCGAATGGGCATGTATGGAGCAGGAAAACCATGTCCACAAAAGCGGCATCAGGCTCGTCAGGATCGACCGCGGAATGCGTTCCGCTAATTCCAATTCCTGCCTTTGCGAGTAATGAGGCGATATCCGCAACAACGCCTGGTCGGTCCGTCACAGGAAACCTGACGTAATAGGCCGTCTCCGTCTCGTCGATCGGCTTGAGGGTTCCCTCTTCTCGATACGGAAGGAACCCCTGATTCTTTCCCTCTGCCCCCTGTTTCAAAGCCCGCCCTGCATCGACAAGATCCGAGACCACGGAGGAAGCTGTTGGATCCTGGCCCGCACCCCGACCATAAAATAGCGCGTCCCCAAACCCATCACCTCTGATCGCAACGGCGTTGAAGACATCATTTACCGAAGCGAGAATATTCGTTTTTGGGATAAAGGAGGGCTGGGTTCGGATTTCGATCGAGCCATCCTCATGCTGCCGCACGATACAGAGGAGCTTTACAACGTAGCCAAGATCCTTGGCAAAGCGTATATCGAGGGGGCGAACATACTCGATTCCGCGAACGTAAACCTGTTCAGGGTCGATGAGAAAGCCGTGCACGATTGTCCCCAACAACATTGCCTTGTGGGCTGCATCCCAGCCATTGACATCGAGAGTCTCATCCGCTTCGGCATATCCAAGCTCCTTGGCCTCCTTTAGGGCCGCAGAATAATCAAGACCTGCCTCTGTCATCCTCATCAGGATATAGTTGGAAGTTCCGTTTATGATCCCTGAGATCAAGTCGATCTGGTTACCGATAAACGACTCACGGGCAGCCTTGATGACAGGGATCCCCCCAGCAACCGCAGCCTCAAAATAGACCGGAGTTTGGTGGAGACGCGACAGCGCGAATATCTCCGCCCCTCGCTCCGCCAAAAGAGCCTTGTTTCCCGTAACTACCGGTTTTCCTGCCCCCAGTGAAGCCGCAACCAGCTCGAATGCCTCCTCCGTGCCCCCGATCAATTCTACCACGATATCGACGAGTGGATTCTCCACCATCGATTTCCAGTCCGTGGTAAACAGCTCGGCCGGTGCCGGGGCCTCGCGGGGCTTATCTGGATCGCGAACGACGATTTGGCGGATCTCAAATTTCACTCCCGTCCCGGCACGCTCTGCGATAAGCCCCCCGTTACGTGCCAGAGTATTCCAGACACCCGAGCCAACCGTACCAAATCCGGCAAGGCCTACTCCGACGGCACCCTCATTCGTGATCACCTCTGAGCGATAGCGGATATCCCGCGTGGCGCAAAGGCTCAAAGGACGCCTTGTCCCTCTGAGATTCCGTCTCGATAGTAGAATCTAGCACCGTTTTTCTCAATCTGGAGCCTCATGGCCCTGCGAGTATGACTCCTCCCCCAATAAATTTTCGCCTGTGGGAATCGGATTTTCGTGATTTCCATGCAGATTATCGCTTTTCTCTGAATTGAGACTGCGACTGGCAGCGTTATACTAAGGTAATCAGATGAGTATCGACTCACGCTATACTTGGGACTCTCTTAGATCCGGAGAAAGCCGCGATCCGAGTTTGCGCCGTCGTAAATTTGGCTTTTGGGTCCTCTTGTCGGTCACCGTAGCAGTACTCCTACACGCCGTGGGGCTATGGGCTCTTGGGAAATTCAATCTCCTTCTCGAGCTGGCTGATTTCGAATGGACCTCTCAGACTTTCAGCATAAGCGAAACTCAGGAATTACCCGCGGATGTGGTTGCCCCTGTCGCTGAGAGCCAGGATTCCACCCCTCTTTCAAATGCAGAAACCCTCCTCACGGAAATCGAGGAGCTGCTTCCAGAGCTGGATGATATGGAAATCGATATTCTCCCAGAGCTTGAAAAGCCAAAGGTATCCCTCGAACCACTGCAACCGGCCAGGCTGGGGGAGAAAAACGCTCCCTTGCTGGAGCCCTTGAAGGCTCCGGAAGTTCAGGCCACCCTCGCAACCCTGGGACACAACGAGCCCCTCTTCACGGAAGTTCCGGAAGGGCGCGTTGTTATTGAAGAGGGAAGCATCTCCGCTGACCTTCCCGATCCTGACTCTTTTCTGAAGAACGCGGCCATCCGAGGCGCCAACGGACTCGACGAGAACGGTCTCTTGGAGGGCTACACCGAGCTCGGGCGCTACCTCAGCTTTGATGTTGATCAGTTGGACGAGGGAAGAGCTGCCCTGCCCAGTGACCTCCTGTTTGAGTTTAACCAGAATGCGCTCAAGCAAAACGCACGCCTCGGCCTCATGCAACTTGGCATGCTGATTGATCGAAACCCCCAAATGTATTGCGTCCTTGAGGGCCACTCCGACCTGTTTGGAAGTGAATCCTACAATATCGAACTATCACGTAAGCGGGCAATGGCCGTCAAATACTGGTTGGTTCGCTCACTGGGACTGGACGAAAGTCGCATCATCGTCCGGGCCTACGGCCACGCCAAGCCCAAGGTCCTCACTGGTGACCAGAAAGCACAGGCAATCAATCGCCGAGTCGACATTCTCATGCGGAAATCTATTCCACCTCAGGAAGCTCTTCCCGTCCGGGTAAAGCCCGCAGTGGCTCTGCCTGTAGCACCCAAACCCTCTCAGCTACGCACTCCTCCGAAAGCCCTCCCTGTCGAGGAAGAGGCTCAGCCTCCCCCTCCACCACCTGCAGAAACACTACCGCAGCCCCCTCCAGCCCGCGCAATTCCTATCGAAGAGGCACCACCTGCCAGAGCAGTTCCTATTCCGGAGGAGATCCCCTCACCTCGAAAAGAACCCGAGCAACGTCCCTGAATCTCTACCGGGATCACTTCCCTGTATCAGTCCTGCCCAGGCGGTGGCGCGGCCTCGGCCGCACCTTCGTTGTCTTCCTCTGGCTCACTATCCACAGGCACCTCCACGGCAGGAGTCTCCGCCTCGAGGACCCTCTCTTCCTCTGGATCTGCTTTCGGCAAGGGGGCTTCCTCCTCTTCGGCTGGGGCCTCAGGCTCCGCACCCAGCCTCACCCTACTATCATCGGAGAGCAGAGTCTCAAGAGCATCCCATCCTCCAGGCCTCTGAAGGTTGAAGAGATTAAGGTAGAGCGAAACGATCCGGGGGTTGAAATCGGCAAAGAGCCCGTCGACAGTTTCTCCAAGCTTGTCAGAGTCCAATTCGGTGGGAAGAGTCCCCTCGACCGAGCCCTCTCCGTTGTGCTCGATCCCCATCCCGTCACAGAATCTTATGAGGAGTGGCTGCTGAAATTTCATGAACCAGACCTGAAGAAGGTGCTCTCCAACGGTGTCACTCCCACGAAGCTTCAGAGTCTTGTGCATCCAGGCAATCTGGTCCGCGATCGACTTTTTCTGAACGAAGACGGGACGCAGTTTGCGGGATTGTGCCAGACTCGCTAAGGCACTCTTATATACATCCCTGTCTTCGTCTCGGAACGTGCTGAAGAGCTCAGTGACAATTGCGGGTTCAACTGCTTTGAAAATTTCGTGTGGTCTCACTTTGGTCTGCTTTATCCTCTCTCAATCCTCTCCGGTCAAGACGGTCTTCCCTACTCGGCCTCCGAGAGAGTCAGAGAAAGGTAATTCTGGATCTCATCCCCTGGCACATTGGCCCTCATTAGCGATTCCCCTACAAGAATCGCATTCGCCCCTGCGTCGAGGGCAAACTGTGCATCATCAACAGTCTTTATTCCGGATTCCGAGACAACCATGACATTATCGGGCACCTCATCGGCAAGTATCTCTGTTGCAGAAAGGTCCGTTTCAAAGGTCTTCAGGTTCCGGTTATTGATTCCAATAAGGTCTGCTCCAAGATCGATAGCCCGCTCCATTTCCGGGAGATCGTGAACCTCCACCAGAACGTCCAGCTGTAGATCTCTCGCTATCTGGTAAAACCGATAGAGGTCTTCATCATTGAGACAGGCCACAATGAGTAAGATCGCGTCGGCTCCGGCAATCACGGCCTCGTAGATCTGAGCTTCATGCACAGTAAAGTCCTTACGCAGGAGAGGCACTTGAGAGTTCTTGGAAATTTCAGACAGGTAGGTCAGCGATCCCTGGAAGTATTTCTTGTCTGTCAGGACCGACATGCAGGAAGCTCCTCCGTCAATGTACATCCGAGCCTGCCGAAGAGGATCGAAATTCTGGTCAATCACCCCGGCAGATGGGGAGGATTTCTTCACCTCCGCAATAACCCCAAGTCGATCGGAGCCACGATCCAGCGCGGATCGGAAACCACGAAAATCATTTCTCTGCAGGGCCTGAGCCTTGAGCTTGGGCGCAAGAGGAACAAGGGGCTCCACCTCCACGCGTTTGTAGGCAATGATTTCATCAAGCTTGTTCATGCGGCTGCAGGGGTTTAACCGGGAATCTACCCTTATGGATACGAGATTTTTCGACCAAAAGGGACCAAGTCTCTTCCTGCAGGAGGCAAAAAGGACTTGCCGGTCGTTTCCCGCGGTGTATCTAGGCGCTTCACGGATGCGGGTGTAGCTCAGTGGTAGAGCGTCACCTTGCCAAGGTGAATGTCGACGGTTCGAATCCGTTCACCCGCTCCATCTAATCAGCCGGGAGAGGCAACCCTCTCCCGGCTGACTTGTCTCTCCCCGGAGGCAGGGCCCTCGGGGCCGCTCGGAAATACTTCCTTCCAATCACCGAATGGCCACCAACAAGAATTCTGTTTTCCAAGCAAGAACTCCTCGGGATGCCCCCCATCAGCCTCATCCCCCGCATGCGCTAAAATTCGATTCTCGGTTTAGCCGCTGCGACATGTTTCCAGCGACTGCCCAAATTATCCGCGCCAGTGCGCTGAGGAAAATACAAGCCAAAGCAGAATGCATGAGGCCGACCAGAGCGTTCAATTGTTCCTAAATGTCGAAGTCCAGAATCATCCGGGATGTCTGCTCCCTCCTCGAGAACCAACTCGCAATCATGCAGGCGGCCGCAGCAGAAGCCCGTCACAATGCAACCGGAGAGGAGACGAAGTCCGAGGGCAAATACGACACCAGAGCCATCGAGGCGTCATACCTCGCGGGAGCCCAGTCCGCTCAGGCAGAAAAAATTGCAACTGCCATTGGTATCCTGCAGCACTTTGATCCTTCTCCCTGCCAAGAGGGAGAGCCCATTCGGTCTGGAACGCTTGTAGAAGCTGAGCATGAGGGGACAATCGCCTTCTACCTCCTCGCGCCTGATGGCGGAGGATCTACGGTTGAACACGAGGGATTTGATTGCACCGTCCTCACTCCGGAGGCCGCCCTTTACCAGAGCCTTCTGGGAGCACACCCAGGCGATTTTGTTGAAGGAACTTCCTTGCTGGTTCTGGGAGTAAGCTGATTCCCACCAAGATCTGCGTCCAGCAGGAGCGACTACTGAATTTCGCTTGATTATATGACGGATCTCTCTTGGTTTCTTTCATGGTCCAACTCCTAAAATCGAGAATCGCGTTGCTCGGTATGGTTGCATTACTTGGTTCCCTTCAGCTTGAGGCCGGGAAACCGCCAGCAGGGTTCGAGAAAATTGACCAGAATATCGTTATTTCAGCGATACGGACTCAGATGAAGTACGACGTTCAGTCCTTCACCGTAAAGCCCGGAGCCAAAATCAAGCTAACCTTCAGAAACCCGGATGAACTTCCTCACAACCTGATCATCTGCACCCCGGGAACCTCCAAGGGCCAAGATAAAGGGCAAGAGTTGATCAAGGCCGTTCTCGCATTGGGCGCGAAGGGAGAAAAACTCGGCTGGGAACCAGAATCTCATCCTAGGATTTTACATAGCTCCGGGATGATTCAGCCTGGAAAAGAGACTGCCGTATGGTTTCAGGCCCCTGAAAAAGAAGGCAAGTATCCCTACGTCTGCACATACCCCGGGCACTTCACCCTGATGAACGGGGTAATGAATGTCTCAAAACGCGCGGCGGTTGGCATTGTGAGGGGTAAACAGCGAAGTGACCCTTTCTACACGACTCCGAGTATGCGCCAGCGTCCCCAGGTGAGGCGAATTTTCATGCCCGAAGCCGGGCCAGCCGCAATCGCAGTGGCCGTAAACGATGATCTCCATTACTGCTGGGACGCCGGTGAATGTCGCCTGCGCTATATTTGGAAGGGGGATTTTATTGATGGCTGGAGTGTCTTCAAGGGTAACGGTAACGGCCTTGCTTCGATCGAAGGAGATGTCCTGCTCCGCGAAGAAGCCAACCCCCTTGGGAATCTTCTCTCGCAGGGATCTGCCCAGCCCAAGTTCCTTGGATACTCCATTACCAACGGGCTACCCTCCTTTCGGTGGAAAACCCCGGATTTCGTCGTCGAAGAAACTATCAAGCCAACCGCGGATGGAAAGGCACTGTCCCGCACCTTTGATATCAAAAGCGAAAAGGGAAAATATCCTATCACTATCAAGTTCCAGTCCTCCGATAAATTGTCGGTCTCTGGAGAATCCCAGACCATCAAAGGACCGGGACGCCTGACCGTCACCCTGACTCCCCGCCATGATCCGTAGTATCGCCGCACTTATTCTCGCCTCCTGCCTCGCCTCTGCCGACGTATGGACCGATGCCTTCAGCATAGAAAAAATATCTCCTCCGCCTGGAGTCGATGCACAGATCGGAGGCCTTGCAACAACCCCCAGTGGTAACCTTGCGGCATGTTTTCATCGCGGCGAACTCTTCATTTATAACCCCAAGGATGACACCTGGAAGCAGTTTGCATCGGGGCTGCATGAACCACTGGGCATACTGGCAGAGAGTGACTCCAGCTTTCTGGTTATGCAGCGCCCCGAATTGACAAGGATCAGTGATACGGATGGTGATGGGGTCGGAGACCTTTACCAGACAGTCTTCGATGATTTCGGGATGACTGGAAACTATCATGAGTTCGCCTTTGGTCTCGCACAAGACAAGGAGGGCTACATATATCTCGCGCTTGGCACAGCCTCCGATGGTGCCGGTATTCGCGAGGAGATTCGTGGCCGCTGGAGTCCTATTGGTCTTGATCGGAAATACATGCTGAATGGACCCGAGTGGCTTAAATATAAGGGGCGTGCAGGACGCATGTATTCCAGAGTTCCCTACCGCGGATGGGTGCTCAAGGTTGCTCCCGATGGCAGCAAATGGCAGCCATTCGCAAGTGGGTTCCGGTCTCCGGAAGGACTTGGTTTCGACAAGGAAGGGCGCCTTTATGTCGCTGATAACCAAGGAGACTGGCTGGGAACCAGCAAGATCTTTCACGTGCGAGAGGGACGCTTCTACGGGCACCCCGCGTCCTTGGTTTGGAAGGAAGGCTGGAGCCGGGAGCCTTTGCAGGTTGCGGTAGCCGAGCTTGAAAAATTGCGCACCCCGGCTATGGGCCTGTTACCCCAAGGCGAGCTGGCAAACTCACCTACCGAACCACTCATGATTCCGCAAGGTGTTTTCGGCGGACTCAGCGAGCAAATGCTCATCGGGGAAATGAACAGCCCCACTCTTGTGCGGTTCCTCCCTGACCCCGTAGGCGAGGTCTCTCAGGGGGCTGCCATTCCCTTTCTGCGAACCGGAGCACTGGGAGCAGGTAATCATCGGATGGCCTTTACCCCGGATGGATCACTTTGGGTTGCAAAGACCCATCTCTCGTGGGCTGGAGGCGAAGGTCTTGTCCGAGTACGCCTGAAGAAAGACGCGGCCGACTTTATTGCCATTGATCGCGTCGAGCTAACGCCCCGGGGCTTTTCCCTGGGGTTCACCCAACCGGTCGATCCAGAAAGCCTCAAAAAGGTTGAGATTACCCGCCACACCTACAAATATCATGCGGGTTACGGCTCACCAAAGGTGGACAAGCAGAACGTTGCCATCAAGGCAACTAGCCTCTCCGCAGAGGACCGCTCCTGTGTAATTAACTTCAAGAACACCGGAGACTTGAAAAGTGGATATCTCTATACCCTCCGCCTCCCCGAGGTTCGCTCAAACAGCGGAAAACTCCTCTTGGGTGACACAGTGTATTATACACTTCACGCGAAACGGTAGAGGTTTCATTCGTTGCCCTCCTTTGCCTGGGCTTAACCTTGCGCCTTGGGAGAGCCCCCGAAGATACGTGCTGTAATTGGAGAGGCAGGGAGGGTAGGATCTCCATATGCGGAGGTTGCTGCTACGAGTTGTCTTCCTTCTTGCCGTAGTTTCCCTCGCCCTTACCGCTTGGACTCAGCGGCACCGGTTCACTACTACTATCGAACAATTGCTTGTCTCGCAGCGTAGTTCAGAACCAGCTCCAGACCTCGCCACCTACAGGACCCTTTCGAGGGACCTCGAGCAGCACCGCCAGCGCCTTGGCCAATCCTACCTGAAAGCATCGATTGGGCCCCAACAGACCGCCCTCCTGACCCAGACTCGCGAACTTTTGCAAATGAGCCTGCCACGCCTGATGCGATGCTGGCTGGGCACACCATGGGATTTCAACGGGACCGCCCACGAACCGGGCACGGGAAAAGTTGCCTGTGGTTATTTTGTCTCTTCCGTGCTTCAGGATGCTGGGTTTGAGGTTGAATGGGCGCCCCTCGCCCAACAAGCCTCCCAAAATATATTGGGAACCTTTCTACCCAGGGGAGAAATGAGAATCAGAGTCGGAATGGACTATGACGCATTTCTCAAGGAAATCCTCCTCTCCGGACCTGGCATCTATATTGTAGGGCTGGACAGCCACGTTGCGTTTCTTGTCATTACCAGCAGTAATGACATCCGGTTCATTCATTCTTCCGGCTCCAGCCCCTACTGCGTTATCGACGAACCCACGGAGCAATCCCAAGTCCTTCGAAACTCTGACTACCGGGTAACCGGCAATCTGACAGCAAGCGATGAGGTCCTTCGTAAATGGCTCCTCGGGGAAAGATTCAGGACCCAGACGCGCTGAGCTCGCAGCCTCCTCGGAGGTTTACCGCATCTTCATCCGGCATTTGGGCCATCTCCCAGAAGTGCAAGGCAGTCCTTGCGGGAGCGGGGCAATCTTCCAAATGCCCTTTCCAAGGCCGCGGCTGCATTCACGCCGTCATGACCAACTCCAAGAAGCTCCGTTAACCTCCGCTCATAGTGAAGAAGCGCGCGGCGGTCCGCCGGAGATTTCGAAAGGTAGCGAAGGGCTCCTCGCAGAAGGTCAAATAACTCAGGAACGGGATGCTCCCGCTCCGCGACGGCCTCGAGAAGCTGGCAAAAATATGCGGCCACCATGGTTTCTGCGTATCCACGCCGCAATTCAGGATGGAACCCTGACACTTCCACCTCCTTCAGAACGTGGAGATCGCTTTTCCGGCTTGGACTCCACACCAGTTCCGCCTCGACAAAGAGGTCCAGCTTTCCTGCAAAAGGGCTCGTTGTCCGACGAGCCGCCTTCGCAACCGTTTTCATCAAGCCTGCTTCCCGACAGCACCAATGCACAATGAGGCTGGTATCACCCAACTTGGTAACTCGAGTTACAATGCCACGCGCCTTTTCCATAACCAAAGTGCTACTTCTCTCGAAACCCTGCATATTCAGGCTACCCGATAAAGATATGACCCGGACACGCCAGGGGTCCACTCACGGAAGAGAGTCTCCCCAAACCTCCAGATCCTGCTACAGCCTGTCAAGGACGCTAAGATACCGAATGACAGCTTGACGGTTTCGATGGCACCAGCCCTGCTTCTCTGTTAAACGTTCTTCTGCCCCAGTGACATGTCTGCACTCGTCTCTCTTCTAGGAATCGCTGTTCTTCTGGGGGTCGCGATAATTTTCTCCTCCAACTGGCGGGCTATTCGGCTCCGCACAGTAACCGGAGCTCTGCTCCTGCAGATCGGACTGGGCGCCTTTGTCCTCTTCACAACACAAGGCCAAGCAGTGCTAGGGAGTCTCTCTACCTTGGTCCGGGCCATCATTTCCAGTGGGGACAAGGGCATCGAATTTCTATTTGGCTCCCTCGCAGAGCAGGAGTCCATGGGCTTTATTTTCGTAGTCCGCGTTCTCCCGGTAATCATTTTTTTCGCCTCCCTTATCGCAGTCCTCTACCACCTTCGCATCATGCCGCTGGTCATTCACAGTCTCGGAGGTGCTCTGCGCAAGATGCTCGGCACGAGCCGTGCCGAATCCCTCTCGGCTACTGCAAATATTTTTGTTGGTCAAACCGAAGCCCCTCTCGTCGTCCGCCCCTACATCCCCCGCATGACTCAGTCAGAACTCTTTGCCATCATGGTAGGGGGTCTCTCCTCAATTGCCGGCTCTGTTCTGGCAGCGTATGCGGGCATGGGTGTAAAGCTTGAGTATCTCCTAGCCGCCTCGTTCATGGCCGCACCAGGAGGGTTGCTTTTCGCCAAAATCCTTTTCCCTGAAAGCGAAACTCCTGAAGAGCATCTCCCCAGCGACGATGCGGAAGACAAGCCGGTCAACGTCCTTGACGCAGCAGCGCAAGGAGCATCTGCTGGCTTGAAGCTCGCATTGAATGTGGGCGCCATGCTTCTCGCCTTTATCGCACTCATCGCTCTCCTGAATATGGGGCTTGGAACAGTGGGAGGATGGTTTGGCTGCCCCGATATTTCTCTCCAGCAAATTCTCGGAGTGGTCTTTGCTCCTCTTGCCTGGATTCTCGGTGTGCCGTGGGAGGAGGCCAGTCGGGCTGGAAGTTTTATCGGCCAGAAGATCATCCTCAACGAGTTCGTAGCCTATAAGGCCCTCCTTGATGACGGCTCGCTCTCTCCTCTCTCGGAGGGCATTGTAACCTTTGCCTTATGTGGTTTTGCTAACCTCTCTTCAATCGCCATTCTCCTTGGCGGATTAGGCGGGATGGCTCCAAAACGCCGCCCGGACATCGCGCGGATGGGCCTCAAAGCCGTATTCGCAGCCTCCCTCGCTAACTTTATGAGTGCCGCTATCGCAGGGCTTTTTCTAGCCCTGAGTAGTTGAACTCTCCAACGCTCATGACCGGCAACATAACCTCTTCAAGGAAAACAATGATTGAGATCGTCTTGGCCCTTACCGTCGGAATCTTTGTCGGCGTTATTTTTAGCGCCTTTAAACTCCCGGTTCCTGCACCCCCCGCCATTGCGGGAGTCGTTGGTATTCTGGGGATTTACCTGGGGGCTCAGCTCTGGCCGTTCATCGTGAAACTATTTTCCTGAATCAACTCCGGTATCTGACCCTTACCCAATGGCCTTTCTTCCTCAGGAAATTATACGGCGAAAACGCGATGGCCATATCCTTGGCAGAGATGAAATCAATTTTCTCGTTAATGGCCTTACCGATGGAAACATCAGCGATGGACAAGCCGCTGCATTCGCAATGGCAGTCTATTTCAAAAGCCTTAGCTCAGAAGAATGTGTCAGCCTGACTCTCGCCATGCGCGATTCGGGAACTGTCCTTGACTGGTCGGATCACCACTTGAATGGGCCGGTGATCGACAAGCACTCTACCGGTGGCGTAGGGGATTTGGTATCGCTAGTCCTTGGGCCCCTGCTGGCTGCCTGCGGCGGCTACGTCCCTATGATTTCAGGGCGCGGACTGGGCCATACAGGCGGAACTCTGGACAAGCTGGATGCCATCCCAGGCTACAACTCTACGCCGCAAAACTCCCTTTTCCAGAAGGTGGTCAGGGACACAGGCGTTGCCATCATTGGCCAAACAGAAGTTCTCGCACCAGCTGATGGCCGCCTCTACTCGATCCGGGACACCACTGCGACCGTCGAGTCTATCGGGCTTATCACAGCCTCCATTCTCTCCAAGAAGCTTTCCGCAGGTCTCGATTCCCTGGTCATGGACATCAAAGTTGGTAATGGAGCTTTCATGGCAACTCTAGAGCAGTCACGAGCGTTGGCCCAGAGCATCGTGGATGTCTCTGGTGGAGCGGGAACTCCAACTTCTGCACTTCTTACTGATATGAACCAGAGCCTTGCTTCGAGTGCTGGTAATGCCATCGAGGTAAGAGAGGCGATCGACTTCCTTACCGGTGCTCAGCGCAATCAGAGGCTGGAAAAGGTCACCCTCTCTCTCTGTTCAGAGGTTCTTCAGACCTCGGGGCTGGCAGACTCTGAAAGTGAGGCCCTTGCCACTCTCCGGAAGGGGCTTGCCTCCGGACAGGCCGCCGACCGTTTTTCCCAGATGGTATATTCTCTGGGGGGACCCAGTGATCTTCTGGACCGTCCCAGCTACTACCTCCCGCTCGCTCCCGTCATGAGAGAAATCTACCCCTCTCAGGAAGGGTTCGTTACCTCTATTAACACTCGTGAACTCGGTCTCGCAGTAGTGAGACTAGGAGGGGGCCGAAGCGAACCGGAGCAGGTCGTTGACCCACGTGTAGGACTTGGACAAATCGCAGCCCTCGGAGAAAGGGTAGACCGGAAAACGCCCCTTGCCGTCGTTTATGCTGCCTCGGAAGACTCTGCCCTGAGAGTCGCTGATGACCTGCGATCGGCATTTACCATCAGCGCTCAGGCTCCGGAAGTCACCCCTGTCGTTCTGGAGAGGGTCTCCTCACCATGAAACGCGTCATCCTTCTGGTCATGGATTCCCTTGGGATTGGGAGTGCGTCCGACGCCTCTGCCTTCGGGGGTGATGGCTTTACCGACGAGGGCGCCGACACTCTAGGGCATATCGCAAAAACATTCGCTCTCGCCGGAACGCCGCTCCAACTTCCCAACCTTGCCCAGCTGGGACTTCTCGAATCATACAAGCTCAAGAATGGAGTCTACCCTGCTGGAATGATTTCCTCTGACAACATCCAGGGAGCGTGGGCCTATGCGAGGGAAACGAGTCTTGGAAAAGACACCCCCAGTGGTCATTGGGAAATCGCAGGAGTTCCGGTTCCCTTCGATTGGTCTTACTTCCCAAGAAGCGTCCCGTTCTTCCCGGAAACGCTTGGCAGCCAAATCGCCAAACACGGACTCGTCGAGAACTCACTTGGGAACTGCCACGGGTCAGGAACCGAGATTATCCAGCAGTTTGGGCAGGAGCACATCATATCCAGTAGCCCGATCTTCTACACATCCGCCGATAGCGTTTTCCAAGTTGCAGCCCATGAGCACCATTTCGGTCTGGAGCGACTCTATGAGCTTTGTCACTGCATTCGCCAGCTCCTTGACGATAGCGAGCTGACGATTGGACGTGTCATTGCTCGCCCGTTTACCGGCACCAGTCCCAAGGATTTCAAGCGGACTGGCAACCGCCGCGACTTTGCTGTGCCCCCTCCTGGCGTCACGATCCTTGAGAAAATTCAACGAGCAGGTGGATCCGTAACCGGAGTTGGCAAGATCGCCGATATCTACGCCCATGCTGGTATCACTCGAGAGCTCAGGGCTCACGGACATTCTGCTCTCTGGGGGGAGACCCTGTCCGCCCTCCAGCAAAGTGAAACCAACAGTATCGTGATGACTAATTTCGTTGATTTCGACGCCCTTTACGGTCACCGCCGGGACGCTCAAGGCTACGGTCGAGCCCTCGAAGAATTCGACCGCGCCCTGCCTGCCTTATTATCCGCCCTGCAATCAGGCGATCTCCTGATCATCACCGCAGACCATGGAAATGATCCCACATGGCCCGGAACGGACCATACGAGAGAGGATATCCCGATTCTTTTGACAGGAGACAAGGTCCCCTCTGGCACCTGTCTAGGAGCTCGGGAAACCTTTGCGGATATCGGGCAGACGATCGCGGGCTATTTTTCTCTGGAGCCTTTTGCAAAAGGCACTTCTCTTATTTAAACTTCATTTTTTCAAGATGCCCGCTCCAACACCTCACATCGAAGCTATTCCCGGAGATTTTGCGTCCACAGTCCTCATGCCTGGTGACCCTCTCAGGGCTAGACACATTGCCGATGAATTCCTCTCCGACGTTCGGCAGGTCAACGGTATACGTGGAATGCTGGCCTTCACCGGTGAACACCTTGGGTCCAGAGTCTCCGTGATGGGCAGCGGCATGGGCATTCCTTCCATTTCCATTTATGCCAAGGAGCTTTGGACTGAATACGACGTAGAAACGATTATCCGCGTGGGCAGCTGTGGAACCTCTCACTCCAAGGTCGGCCTACGCGACATCTTGATTGGCACAGGGGCATGCACGGACTCTAAGGTGAACCGAGGCCGCTTCCGAGGCCACGACTTTGCCGCGATTGCTGATTTTGATTTAGCCCGAAAAGCCGTTTCCGCCGCTGAGTCCCTTGAGATCCCTGTCAGAGTTGGAAACCTCTTTTCCGCGGACCTTTTCTATACCCCTGACCCGGACATGTTTGACGTCATCGAGGCCATGGGAGTTCTCGGCATTGAAATGGAAGCTGCCGGACTTTACGGTTGTGCAGCGGAGTGCGGCAAGAGGGCTCTAACAATCTGCACGGTCTCGGATCACATCCGCACTGGGGAAGCGACCTCTTCGGAGGAACGGCAAACGACGTTCAATGATATGATCCGGATTGCTCTGGGAACTATCTCCTGAGCGCGCCACTCAAAGGAGCCCTGCCAACTTTCTCACCCGCCGCAAAAGGACTTTCACCCTGCGGCTACCCTCTTGAGAGCTGACGAATGGGCCTCCTCTCCTTACCTCAAGAGCTGAGGACACCCGATGGGTTCCGAATTCAACCTCGGTCAGAATTACCTCGATTCTGAGGAAGACCCCGGGGCCAAACCACTCCCCGAACCGTTCCCTGCCAAGGGCATCACCCTCCCGAACAAAGCGGAATATTCCACTAGCTCCACTCCCTGGCACCATTTCAAAACCATCTCCTTGAAATACCGTGATGATCGCACGCTCTATGCTATAACGGGGTGCAAATTCAATTTTGCGGGACTGAAGAAGCCCCGGTCGAGCGGAATCGCCATTCCCGCCTGCCCCACACCCAGGGACCAACACCACTGAGGCGAGGAAAAGGACGGACCTGCTGAGCTTTTTGCAATCGTTGAACACGGACATTACCCTGAGGGGGATCTTCCACTTCGCAAGAATTGCTTGCTCTGGATAAACCCCCGAATTGCCCTTTTGAAGCCGCGTCAAGACCGCCTTGACTCCCCATCCGTGATGCCCACACTCCCGGGCAGATGGCCGAAAATTCATTCAGCGACGACCTCCAGGCGCTCGACACTGCAGCTCTCAAGGGCCGCCTGTCGGAACTCCGGAGGTACCTTTGACGTTCCTGAGCTGGAAAACACCATCACTGCCATCGATAAAAAGATGGAAGCTTCCGATTTCTGGAATGACCAGAACACTGCCCAACAAACTGTTCGGGAAGCCAGCCGGCTCAAGGGAAAGCTTCATCCTTTTCTGAAACTTGAGGAACGCCTGCAGAATATCGAGGCTGGAGTAGAGCTTGCGAGAGAGTTTGACGATGTCGATTCCGCTCGCGAAGCGATCACCGAATTTCTTTCCCTGGAGGAAGACATCGACAGCTTTGAACTTGTCACTCTGCTAGATAAGCCGTCCGACCCTAACAATGCCTATCTCTCTATTCAAGCAGGGGCAGGTGGAACAGAAGCCTTCGACTGGGCCCAGATGCTACAGCGTATGTATATACGATGGGCCGACAGTCGGGGCTTCAAGGTTTCTATTACCGATGAACAGGAGGGAGAGGGCGCTGGGATCTCAAGCACATCGATTAAAATCGAAGGAGAGTATGCTTATGGCTACCTCAAGAACGAGCGGGGAGTTCATCGGCTCGTCCGCATTTCCCCCTTTGATGCTGCCGGAAAACGTCACACCTCATTCGCCGCAATCGACTGCACTCCTGAAATTTCAAACGATATTAATATCGAAATCCCTGAGAGCGACGTCGAGATCCAGACAACCCGCTCTGGCGGCAAGGGGGGCCAGAATGTCAACAAAGTTGAGACTGCGGTGATCATGAAGCACAAGCCCTCCGGAATTATGATTCGATGTACTCAGGAGCGTTCGCAACTGCGTAATCGGGAACTGGCTTGGGAGCTCTTGAAAGCCAAACTCTACCAGATTGAGGAGGATAAGCAGAAAGTGGAGGCCGACCGCACCTACGGCGAAAAAGGCGAAATTGGCTTCGGTAGCCAGATCAGATCTTATGTTTTTCAACCATACCAGATGGTTAAGGACCTGCGAACTGGATGCGAAACCGGTAATATCCAAGCCGTCATGGACGGCGCCCTGGACCCATTCATCGAGGCAATGCTCAGGGGTCAGGACACCTCCTGAAGCAGATTGTGATTAGAAGTTGGCTCGGCGGACATATCTGCTAAGATATCCAGCTGATGAAGATTTTCTTCTTTCTTCTACTGACTCTTGTCTCATCCGCTGTCGCAGAAATCGAATGGCGTAGCTTTGAGAATGCGGACAAGACAAAATCGTTTCAGGGACGTCTGGTCGGATATAATCCCCTCACCAAGAAGGTTACCGTCCAACGGCAATCAACCCTGCGCCCCGTCACCTTTCAAATCAACCTGCTCTCGGAGGAACATCGCACTTTCGTCGAAAGTCGCGCTATTGAGCTGGAGGCGGCAGGAGGCCTGCGCATGATGTTTTACGAGAACGTCCACAAAGTGGGAAGCACTCGGAGTGGCAGCACTAAAACCAGCAGCTACGATGGAGGTTACAAAATTGAAATTCGGAATTATCTTCGGCGGGCAATTCAAGATGTATCCGTGGACTACCTCATCGTTTACCGGAAAGACTCGACGAAGGGTAACGGCACAAGGTCGATCAAACGTGGAAGTAGAAATCTCACTGCTTTAATACCAAACTATGACGAGAATATTGTCATCAATGGCATTCCGCTTACCAGTTACTACAAGGCCGGGTCTGTAACCAGGGCAGCAGGTTCGACATGATGTCGCGGGAGTGGCACGGTCAGCGCCACGAGGTCACAAAGGAGCCGGGACGCACTTATCGGGTGTGTCGCACGGATCAAAGTCGGAGGACGTATTGTCAAAACTGAAGCCTCCAGCGCGGACGTTCTGAGGAAATATGGTGACGCATTCGAGAGTCCTCGTAAGCCCTAGAAAAATCTGTCAGAGGTAGCCGATTTTTCTCCTCTTCAGCGTGAGGCAACATCTTGATCGGAGGCCAAGAGTTCTCCCCAGAGTTGCTGAGGAGAATGAGAGGGCCTCGTCATGACAAAACGGGGAACACAGCTCGACCCCATCCCCAGCTCCGCAACGAAATCACAGAAGAGGTCTCTGAGGCCGTCCCGCACCGCCGGATCAGAATTAGCCGGCAGAAGAAAAAGCAGGGCTCGCCGCCCTTTCTCGTGATAGTTACTCAGCAGCGTCTGCCTTGGTAGGATCTCCAGTAGATCGCAAAAAGCATCCAAAGGATCGGTTTCACCTGAAAAATCGAAGGGCATCCTGACGAGGGTAGTTGGAACAGCATAGCAATCGTGGGTTTCTACGGCGCTCTCCATCGCTGCATAAAACTCCAGCTGACTGATAGCTCGATGATTGAGCCCTTCGCCAATAGGGCCTTGCGAACCTCCACCCGTACGATCGCAAACTGCCTTCATCAGATCAAATGTGCTGGGGCTGATTTCCTCCAGGGGAATATCTTCCACGATGAGAATATAAGAGGGCGCCCTGCCAGGCCTGCAGATCGGATAAGCCGCAAGGTAACCAGATCTACGGGCGGAAGGCGTTTTTAGGAGGGACTTTTGCACCAGAAAGCAGCTCCGGGCTAAGGACTCGGAAACAATCGGGTGGTCCTCTTGCCGCAAGTATTCAGGAAAGCACTCAATGCCTCCGATTGAGCTAACACGGGTAAGAGCTGTGGCTCCACGTCCGCGAGGGAGCTCGTAGACCGAAGCTTTCCTCGTATGAGTAATTTGAGCTAGCCTCTCGAGGATTGCGGCCGGAAGAAAAGAGTCTGCAGCTTCTTGCAACTTGGCAATCTGCTCGTCGACCGCATTATCGTCGACTCCTCGAAATTCCAATCTCTGCTGGAGATCCTGCCGGGAGAGCACAAGTAGCTCCCGCTCCGCAACATACTTTCTGTTTTCCTCCAGAAGGAGGTCTCTCTCCATCCGCAATTGCGCACTACGTTCTCCGCTTAACCGTGAAGCCCAGCCCACCAGAGCGCCCAGAAGAGGCAGCCCAACCAGAGCGTGAAAGTGTCCTGAAATCGCTCCTGCCTGACCACTCCAGTAACTTACCATGACAAGAAGCGAGGCCACAATTATTCCAGCAATAATGCCACCCTGGGGACCATGTCTTACACCGAGAAAAGCCGGCAGGATGAGGAAGGGGGTAGGGTTCGAAGAGAGTAGCCCGGGGTCATGAGGAGCAAGCAGAGCATTCAGCCCGGCCAGCAACAGGAATAGAGCCGCGAACCAGATTGAGAATGCACGCACTCCCTGCGGAGGCACCGGGAGGAGCGTTCCGGGAATAGCAGACAAGGTCCTAGCAGACATCGACACGAGAAGGGACAAGGGTGAATTTATCCTCCCGCTCAAGGTAAGGCCTCGAACAGGGTGCTTCAGCTAACCGGACTACCTCGACCCATCCAAAAAGAAATTTAGAAATGAAATTAAGAGGGCCTGATATCACGGCAGCCCTTTAATTTCTTTATTTCTTCACAAGAGCCCAATGCCCAATCGTGAGTCCTGACGAGGAGCTTCCGTATAGAACCAGGAGAGACCTGAAACCCCGATCGAAATGGCCCTCTCAAACATACCAAGGACCACTTTATGGAAAGCACGACGGCCCCTACTGTTTTGTTGAATGGCTATCTTCTGGGGTAGTCACATGGATACGAAAATAAGCTCTGGTTGGATCCACCCTGAAGATTTGATGTTTGGGCCCCTTAACAAAATATCACTGTCGAGAGCCAGGAGTCACCTCGAGGACCATCCGCTTCCCTTTCCTTACTACCGTGATCTTCACCATCTCGCCGACCTTCAGCGACTCCAGCACATAGGTGTAATCGTAGATGTTCTTCACCGCTTTCCCAGCGACGTCAACTACCACATCTCCCCCCTGTATTCCGGCCTTATCAGCCGGCCCACCCTTGGTTGCCCCAGAAAGTTTCACCCCAACGACATCTCCCTGCGAATAATCGGGAACAGTTCCAAGGTAGGCTCTAAGATTGGCCCGTCTTCCTTGTCCCTCTGGGCGCTCAACCTTGACGTAGTCCGGTGCATCTTCCGCTCCAGCCAGCCCCCGGGCGACAAGTGCCATGAACCGGGTAACCCGCTCAGTCCCTGGATAGTTGATCTTGTCTGCAGTATCCCTTGGGGTGTGATAGTCGTCGTGCGCTCCGGTGAAAGCGTTCAGAATCGGAACTTCCCGCAGATAAAAAGAAGTCGCATCTGTCGGAAGGTAGGCATCGCTCTGGGTCTTGATCGGAAGGCCCACTGGGACATTTCTTTGTTCAATAACCTGTGGCCAGATCGAACTGGACCCTGTGCCCTGCAGAACCAGCGATTTGTCAAGGCGCCCAACCATATCCATGTTGAGGTTGGCCGCGAAAACATCATTCAACTTCGCATCCTGATCTCCCTTAAGCTTCTGGGCCACTTCCTTCACAAAACGCGAGGAACCAATCAGGCCGATTTCCTCTCCTGACCAAGCAGCAAAGATCACATCTCTCTGAAGACGAAGGGATCCTGTCTTCTGCTGAGCTGCAAGGTACTGAGCAATTTCCAGCAGGGCTGCAACCCCTGAGGCGTTATCATCCGCGCCGTAGTGAATTTTCTTGGCTTCTTCACCGGTCGCCCTTGAGCCCCCCCCATGAGAGCCCAGATGGTCAACATGGGCTCCAAGAATAAGAGCGGGCCGACCACGGGCCTCCACGTCCCGGGCGAGCAATCGACCAACGACATTCCTTCCTATCTGCTTTTGCTGAACGATATCGATAGTCGCCTTGACCGTAGCCTTCGGAACTTTGATCCCCATCATCATCTCCCCTTTATCAAGGGCGGTCTGAATTTCCGCGAGGTTCTCTCCTGTAGCGGCAACCAGCTTCGCCCCAATTTCCTTCCTCAAGGAAAATGCTGCTATTCCGGAATCGGCCATCGAGGCATCGTATCTCAATCCCACCAGCTCGTCCTTTACCTCGGTATTCGGACCAGCTACGAAAATAATCCCCTTTGCCCCCTTTTGCCTGGCTGTCATCGCCTTGTAACGCATGCTCGAATAACGGGCAAACTGACGGCGGCGCTCTGCGCTGACATTCTCAGGCATGAAGCGCAGGACGAGCACCCACTTGTCCTTCACCGCAAGATGGTAATAGCTGGAATACATCGCGCTCTTTTTCCCGTCAGCGCCGACCTGCCCCTTGGGAATTTCGATTCCATATCCGGCGAAGACAATCTCCTCGGCTTGGATCTCTCCGAGCTGGGAAAAGGACAGAGGTTTCCAGTCTCGGTTGACCTCCAACTCCATTTTCTCGCCACCAGTAGTGAGAGTAAGCTTGTTTTTTTCTCCCAGATCGACCCCCGCGGTGAACTCAAAGGGGTAAAAATAGTCCTCCGTGAGGAATGGCTTCAAACCGAAGGCATCGAATGCCTTAGCTACGTAGGCCGTGGCCTTCCGCTCTCCTGGAGTGCCCGTCATACGCCCCTCCAACTCGGGTCCGGCGAGATATTCGATATGATGACGCAGGTCCTCCTTATCAATTTTCGCACTCGTGGAGGCCAGCCCTTGGAGCGCCTCTGGGGAAGGCCCTGGCTCCTGAGAATCTGGAGCATTGGGCACCGTCCCCCGGTCTGGTGCTGCTGCCAGTAACGCAAGGGCTCCCTCATGATTCCATTGACCCAAAAAAATCTGCGATCCGGGAAGCCCGGAACGCTTGCTGGTCCACGAGAGGCGGTTGCCATCAGGCGAAAAAGCAGGCAGTCCATCGAACCCCTCCGTCCAGGTTACCCGGACTGGATCCTTCTCTCCAGCAGAGTCGACAAGATATAGTTCAAAGTTTGCAAATCCATTCAGATTGGTTGCGAAAATGAGATATTCTCCGCTGGGATGGAAATATGGGGCCCATGACATCGCACCAAGATCCGTGATCTGTTTCTCTTTTTTCCCAGCAAGCTCCATAGTGAAGATCTCAGCCTGATCACCCTCACGGTTGAAACGCCGCCAGCATATCCTCTTTCCCTCGGCGTCGAAGAATGGCCCGCCATCATAACCCTCTTGCGAGGTCAACCGTTTCACATTGGATCCATCAGCATCCATAACAAACAAATCCATCAGAAATGACGGGTTCAATTTGAACCAATCACGATCCTTCTCACTCAATGATTCCCCCTCTGAGTATCCGAGACGATTAGAGCCGAAGACGATCTTACTTCCGTCAGGGGAATAGGCCCCCTCTGCATCATACCCTACCGCCTTGCTCAGGTTTCGGGACTTTTTCGTTTCGAGGTCATACTCGTAAATTTCGTAAAAGGGGTCGTAATCCCAAGAATAGCGTTCTTCGTTTCCCTCTGCCCGACGCTTTAGTGCCTCCACCTGTTTTTTCCTTGAGTCAGGGTCGCTGTGAGTGGATGCAAACATCACTTTCTTGCCAGAAGGATGAATCCACGCACAGGTTGTCTTGCCATGGCCCGGGGAGATCCGCTGGGTGTCCCCAGTTTCGAGATCCAACAAATAGATCTGAAAGAAGGGGTTATCCTTGGACCGTTCACTCTGGAAGATCATCTTCTTCCCATCGGCACTGAAATACCCTTCGCCAGCACGCTTTCCAGCGAAGGTCAACTGGCGGACCGAGCTGAGGAGCCTCTCCTCATTTTTCGAAGGGTCGTCGGCAGCATCATCCGCGAGGACCGCTAAGGTTAAACTCAGAACGAGGGGCATATGGAGGAAGAACGCTCTCATGGTGTGCAAATCTAATAGAAGCAGGCTGGTGATCCGTCAAATATACGCTGGGAATTGCTTTTCCTCCGCAAATTCCCGATGAGGGGGGACATCATGCGCATTGACATCATCACCCTCTTCCCGGAAATCGCCCTCGCCCCACTGCGCGAGAGTATAATTATGAGGGCCCAAAAAGCGGGGATTGTGGAAATTCATGCCCATGACCTGCGGTCATGGACTGTCGACAAACACCGCAAAACCGATGATTACCTCTGCGGGGGAGGCCAAGGCATGCTCCTCAAGCCTGAGCCGGTCTTTGCTGCCGTCGCCGACCTGCGCCGGGCGGAAACCAAGGTCATCCTGACCACTCCCCAAGGGCTTCCTTTCAAGCAGGAGGATGCCCAGAGGCTTACCTCCTGTGAACACCTGATCTTCATCTGTGGTCACTACGAGGGCGTGGACCACCGTATAGTAGAGCATCTGGTAGACGAAGAGATCAGCATTGGAGACTACGTTCTAACCAATGGAGCGCTGGCCAGTGCCGTCGTTTGTGATGCTATCATTCGCCTCCTTCCCGGAGCCCTCGGCGACGACAGGTCCCCCGCGGAAGAATCCTTCTCCGACCCCACCCTGCTGGAGCCTCCAGCTTACACCAAACCCATCGATTTCATGGGCCTGAAAGTTCCCGACATTCTTCTTTCCGGAAACCATGCCGCGATTGAGAAATGGAAACAGAATGAGGCCTTGGAGCGGACCCGCAGGAATCGCCCCGATCTGATCGCTCGCTCGAGGGAGAACCAATGAGCCTTCGGGAAAGTTTAACTCTGGCCACTACCAATGACTCGCGACTATAATTAACCATGCAAAGCATGACCGGATTCGGGCGAGGAGCCCACGCAACTGAGCATATTGTTGCTCGAGTGGAAGCGTCCTCGGTCAACCGTAAGCAGGGCGAGGTCCACCTCTTCATGCCGCGTAACCTAGCAGAGCTTGAACCCCGCCTCCGCAAACATGTCCTCGGTCGGATCACCCGTGGGAGAGTGAATATCAATGTAACTCTTGCGCATACCGGGGGATTGGGAGAGGGCGTCAGGATAGACGGGGACAAAGCACGCGCTCTCAAATCTGCTTTCGAGGAATTATCTGAGAGCCTTGGAGAGACCCTCTCTCCTCAAGCAGCAGACTACCTTCGTGTCCCTGACATTTTCGTCTTCAGCGAGGGCTCACACGTCGAGGAAACCCTTGAGGCCCTTCTGCCCGCTCTTGATGAAGCATTGGACAATCTCATCGAGATGCGAACTGAGGAAGGGGCTGACCTCCGGGCTGAGCTGGCGAGAATTCTGAGGACCCTTGGGGAGCTCACCCAGGCAATCGAGGATCACTCTCCCTCCATCGTCATTGGACATCGAGAAAACCTCCTCTCCCGCCTCGGAGATGCAGGCCTCGAAATTGACCTTAGTGACGAACGAATCCTCAAGGAAATTGCTCTCTTTGCCGATCGCTGTGAAATTACGGAGGAGCTGACTCGACTAAAGTCTCATTTTCGGAAGTTTCACTCCTATTTAGAGGCCGCGGGAGTGGTAGGTCGCTCGATGGACTTTCTTTGTCAGGAAATCAACCGGGAGTTCAACACCATTGGGTCAAAGGCAAACGATGCCGTCCTTGCGCAGGCCGTTGTAAACGCCAAAACGGAACTGGAAAAGATCAGGGAACAGGTGCAGAACATTGAATGATTTCCGGCCTGTAACGCTTGTCTCTAGCCATCGGCGCCACGTTGGGTAAGATCGGCTCCACGCTGGAATCCGGCGTCTCTTCCTCAGCTCTCGCCCTGAGACGACGAGACGGCCTTTTCCAAACCCATGTCTCCTTCCTTGTCACAATGCAGCTTCCAGTTCCCCGGCACCTCCCTCCTCTGGATGAAGGCTTTATCCCTGCCGCACTCTGGCACAGGGCCTACCAGCGCCAGGTAGAGAACGACCCCAGAAGCAGCAGCTTGCATCTGGCACTCACTCGTAAGGATGGCACCACCTTCCGACACCAGCTGCGAATCCTGCCCCACGAAGGAAGGAACAGAGCACTCAACAATACATATGTTGAGCGCACCGTTAAATTCCTCCTCTGGATGAAGGGCGGGAGCCGCCTGCTGGTAGCAGGTGAAGAATCCATCGCGAACATGCTTTCGCAAACCTACTCAGAAAGTGGGCCTCGTTCTTTCGACCGGGAGGTCGTTGGACAGGGAATATTCGACGAACCACTTGCCGCCGCAGCCTGCCCGCGGGAAGAGCTCCCACCTGCTTCAGAGGAGAACGTAGCGCTGGGAAGAAATCTCAATGGCTGCCGGATTGGGTTCGATCTTGGCGGATCTGACCGAAAAGCTGCTGCCTTGATTGACGGAGAGGTGGTGTTCTCCGAGGAAATTCCCTGGGACCCTTATTTCCAATCAGATCCGCAATATCATCTGGACGGAATCCGGGACACCTTGCAGAGGGCCGCCGCACATTTGCCGCGAGTGGATGCCATTGGCGGATCTGCGGCTGGAGACTACATCAACAATGAGGTCAGAATTGCTTCCCTTTTCAGGGGGATAAAGGACCAGAACATCTTCAAGAGGGACGTCCGGCCGATCTTCATAAAACTTCAGAAGGAGTGGGGGGACATTCCCTTTGTAGTAATCAACGATGGGGAAGTAACGGCCCTTGCTGGATCCATGAGTATGGGCGCTAATGCCGTCCTGGGCATCTCAATGGGCACTTCGCTTGCAGCCGGGTATTGTACCCCCGGGGGGCGTATCACTCCGTGGATTAATGAGCTCGCTTTCGCTCCTGTAGATTACCGGGGCGATGCGCCTCGGGACGAATGGTCAGGAGATGCCGGGTGCGGAGTACAGTATTTTTCCCAGCAGGCAGTCGCTCGCCTGGCCCCTGCGGCCGGATTCACCTTTGGTGACATGCCCTTCCCCGAACAACTCCTGAAAGTGCAACAAGCAATGAAGGACGACCATGAAGGGGCCCGAAGGATTTATCAGTCGATCGGGATCTATTTGGGTTATACCATCGCACATTATGCCGATTTCTATCATATCAAGAACCTCATGACGCTCGGCAGAGTTACCTCCGGCCGGGGCGGAGAGCTTATCCTTGAGACAGCTTCAGAAGTAATCCGGGACGAATTCCCCGAACTAACAGAGCAGATCACAATGACGACCCCGGATGAACAGATGAAACGACACGGCCAGGCCGTTGCTGCTGCGAGCCTGCCAGTCTGCGCCTCAGAATAAGCCAACGATCCCATGAATTTTTTAAATTCCACCGCTACCACCTTTATTCCATCCAGTGAATCTGAGGACTCTGCACTTGCCCGCATCACGCACCTGGGCATAGGCGCTCATCAGGACGATCTGGAGTTCATGGCCTTTCATGGGATCGAAGCCTGCTACAGACGGAGCGAAAAATGGTTTGGCGGAGTAACCTGCACTGATGGTGCCGGGAGTGCGCGGACGGGCCTCTACAAGGATTACTCCGATGAGGAGATGCGTGGAGTTCGACGCCGGGAGCAGGATCACGCAGCGGTTGTCGGCGATTATTCCGCCATGATTCAACTCGATTACCCGAGTCACGCCATAAAGGAACCATCTAACGAAGATCCAATCGAGGACCTTGTGGCCATCCTCAATGCTACAACTCCAGATCTGGTTTACACTCACAACCCCGCAGACAAGCACCCCACACATGTGGCAGTTTTCGCAAACGCCCTGAAAGCACTCCGGACGCTTCCTCCCGAGAATCGACCCAAGAAAGTCCTGGGATGTGAGGTCTGGAGGGGGCTTGATTGGATGCTCGATTCGGACAAAACCATTCTCGATGTAAGCAGGCGCTCAAATCTCGCGACCGCCGTCGGAGGAATCTTTGACTCCCAGATTGCAGGAGGAAAACGATACGACCTTGCCGTCGAAGGCAGACGAATAGCGAATGCCACCTTTTATGACTCTCACTCCGTAGATGACGCCGAAAAGCTGTGGTTTGCCATGGACCTGACTCCCTTGGTTGAGGACCCCGGCCTCGATCCCATCGAATTTACGATGTCCTTTATCCAAAGGTTCGAAGGGGAGGTCCGCGGAGCACTCAGAACATATTTTTGATGCGCGCCGTCCACGGTTCGGCCGAGAGGCTATAGGCCACACGTTTCTACTCTCCAGAGCCTACCCCATTTGGGTTTTGCAATGGATCGTCAGGAATGGCCCTTTGACTCTTCTCTAATTTAATCCATCCTGTAACCTATCTTTCACCCCCCTCTCGTGGCTAATGCGACTTCTTTGCGCTTCTCGCCCTGACACCCTCTGCGCCATAATCTCTGCCTCCCTGATGTCTGCAGGAATTCTTGCAGGATCTGGGTTAGAAAATGGAGAAGTGCAGGCCAATGCTCAGTTTCTGTTCGGCGGAACGGCAATTGGGCAGGAAGAGGAGTTATCCATGGAAGTGCAGTCTCCAGGACCCGCTCAGTTCCCTCCGCTTCCCAACGCAGCACCGGCTCTGGCGAGAATCAACGCCTCCATGCTCTCGGTGAGCCACTTGGCAACCTCCGGATCAAACAGCGCCCTCGGCCAGTTTAACTCTGCTGCTCAGACCCTTGTTGAATACGTTGATAACATCGTCGTGAGCGCCGAGGGAGTCGCTCCGGGAGCCGAACTGATCCTTACGGTGGCGTGGGATGTCTCGGGGCAGTCCGTTTTCAATGCTCCGGATCGTATCCGGACTCGTAGCAGGCTTCTTCTCGATGCGGCCGGCATCGACCTTGACCCAGATCCAAATGCCCCTGAGCCCCCAAGGCAGATATGGTCCCGAGACTTTTCAAACTACGAGGAAACAACAGAAGGAGAATTCGGCCAGATACGATTTGATTTTCTTGTACGGGCAGGAGTTCCCAGCCCTGGAAATATTCGTATGCGGAGTGCAGCAGGGGTGCTTGTCGGCGGTTCGGGGTCCAACTTCACAGGTAGTTACAACTGTCAGGCAACAGGTGAGCTCACTGCTGAAGTCGTCGGGGCTGTGGACCTCAGAACCAAAAGCGGTGAAACCATCTATCGATGGACAACTAACTCGCAGTCCGGGATCGACTATGGATCCCGCGATGACGATCCACCCCAAGCCCCCACCCTCACAGTCAACCTCTCCGAGACCGGGGCGGAATTCACGGCGCTATCGTGGGAATCCAGAGAGAATCACTTCTACCTTGTCGAGTCTACTACCGGTAATGGTATTTGGGCGCTCGTGACCGAAGTAGCTGGGACTGGACTCCCTGTCAGAATTGATCTGCTTACTGACCAGCGAGCCTCAGGATATCGCATCCGGGAAATTTTTGGCTCCCAGTCGAGTAACCATGTCGTGAAGCCCCCAGTCCTGAAGGTATTGAGAAAGGACAATGACGGACTGAGCATACGCCTCGCCTGGAACACCCATCCTCAGGAGATTTACCAGCTCAATGAAATCCTTCCCGACGGAAGTGAATCCCCGGCCTTTGCAGTTTCCGGCGACGGAGCTGCTACCTGGTTCGACTTTTCCCCCGAAACTCAGGGCCGGGTATTTCAGGTTCGAGCCATTAAAAATTAAATGCCAGTCCCGGGGGTAGGCGAGGCCGCTCTCAGGCAAGTTCCCGGGCCGCTTCCTTGGCGAAATAGGTCAAGATCACATCGGCTCCGGCTCTCTTGATCCCCAGCAGGCTCTCCAGAACAACCGCCTTCTCATCAAGCCATCCTGCAGCACTCGCTGACTTAATCATCAGATACTCACCACTGACTTGGTAAGCAGCAAGAGGGAGGGAGGTCTCCTCCCGCAGAGTCGCAATAACATCAAGGTAGGGACCCGCAGGCTTGACCATGATCATGTCCGCTCCTTCTTCCTCATCCAGGCGAAGCTCCCGGACCGCCTCCCTTATATTGGCAGGGTCCATCTGATAGCTTTTCTTGTCTCCCTCTTTGGGAGCGGAATCGAGAGCTCCACGAAATGGGCCGTAATAAGCCGACGCATATTTAGCTGTATAGCTCAATATAGAGACCTGCTCGTGACCTGCACGGTCCAAAGCCGCCCGAATCGCGCCGACTCGCCCGTCCATCATATCGCTGGGTCCCACCATATCCGCACCTGCCTCGGCATGGCAGAGAGCCTGACGGCAAAGGACCTCCACTGTCTCATCATTCAGGATCTCGAACGCACCGTTTTCTCCCCGGCTCACTAAACCATCCTGCCCATCAGAATTATAGGGATCGAGAGCGACATCCGTAATAACAACGAGAGACGGGTGGGCTTCCTTGAGAGCCCTGACAGCCCTTGGAACGAGTCCTTCTGGATTCACAGACTCCTCCGCTCCGGAACTTTTAAGGGTGTCGTCAATCGCGGGGAAAAGAATAACCCCGGGAATCCCAAGGGCGTGAGCCTCGCCCGCCTCCTTGACAAGACCAGCCAGCGACCAGCGCCTACAACCCGGCATGGAGGTGATGTCTTCGTTCTCTTCCAGATCGTGAATGAAGAGCGGGTAAACAAAGTCAGACGGAGTGAGAACGATCTCTCTCACCATTGCTCGAACTGCCGGTGACTTGCGGTTGCGCCTGGGACGCTGATGGAGGTTCATGACTATGCTCTAAAGTGGTTTCAATTCGTAGCCATCCTGTCCGTCTTTGACGGCCCACCCCACATTATTGATTTCGTCTCTCAGGATATCTGCTCCTTCCCAATCACGGTTCTCACGAGCCATCTGGCGCTTTGCCGCCGCAGCAACTACCTCAGGTGGTGCCTCAGGGCTTTCCAGCTCCGGCAATCTCAGTCCAAGCGCTGCGAGAACAGCATGAAGCCCAAGCCAGTTCACCCTCGGGTCACCCCCAGTTTGTGCACTTCGGAGTCCCCTGAAAAGCTGTCCCAGTCCCTCCGGAGTATTCAGATCATCATTCAGAGCAGCCAATGCCGGATGAAACACTCCGAGGTCATCCAGCCCACAAAGATCTCTATAAGGAGGAGCACCCTGCCCCTCCTTCCCGGCCGCCTGAGCAAGAAGAGCCTCCGCTCTGGCCAATTTAGACAAGGCTTCCCGAGCCGCGTGCAGCCCATCGAAGGTAAAGTTAAGCTGCTTCCGATGATGAGCCCCTATCAGAGCGTAGCGCACTTCCATCGGCGTGGCCCCCGGGTCTCTCTCCAGATCTGCCAAGGTGTAGAGGTTGTTGAGAGACTTCGACATCTTCTCACCGTCGACCATGAGAAACCGCGGATGAAACCATGCCCGTGCAAAGTCCCCGCCACACGCACACCGGGACTGCGCGATTTCATTCTCATGATGAGGAAACTTGAGATCCTCTCCCCCACTGTGAAGGTCAAAACTATCACCCAGGTATTTATAGCTCATCGCAGAGCACTCCAGATGCCAGCCCGGCCGCCCTTCTCCCCAGGGGCTATCCCAGTAGTTTTCTCCATCTTCAGGCCGACGGCCCTTCCAGAGAACAAAATCGGATACGCTATCCTTTTCATATTCATCTGCGTTTGCCCGCTCGCCCTGCGTCTTTCCCAATTCAAGATCCTGCTGATCGAGACGAGCAAGTTTTCCGTAGTCCTCAAAGGAGGCAATTCGGAAATAGACCGATCCGTCCTCTGATCGATAGGCGTTCCCACTTTCTACCAAAGTCTCAATCATCGCGATTTGCTCAGGAATATGCTCAACCGCACTCGGCTCTATATGGGGCACAAGACAATTGAGAGCCTCGCAGTCCTCGTGAAATCGTCTTGTCCATTTTCCAGTGAACTCCGCAAGGGACATCCCCGACAACTGCGAATCACGTATGGTCTTGTCGTCGACATCCGTGATATTGCGGACGTGCTTTGTCTTCGTTCCTCCAACTTCGAGGGCACGGCGGAGGACGTCATTCAGGACAAAGGTCCTGAAATTGCCGATATGCGCCGGCCCATATACAGTCGGCCCACAGCAATAAAAGCCAAAGACCTTGCCGTCAGCTGGCTCTAACACACGCATCTCGCGCGTCATGGTATCGAACAAACGCACGCTGTGCTCTAACGGGGCCACCCCTTCTCCGCAAGCCTCAGCTTGATATCGCAGACAAGTCCCCGGGCAGTATCCGGAGGGAAACTACCGCAAATTCCTTAATCTAGCGGCCTAATCGAAAAACCGCCCTTATCCCCCATACGGGAAAACGACCCCTTGCAGAGACTCTTTCTCTTGCTACACATTCTCGTGTGGCTGCTCCCGAAAAAGCCCAGTTTGCACCTGAACAGAAACGGGCTCTTCTCATAGGCGGAGGGGTGATTCTGGTAGCTGCCGGCCTTCTGTTGCTTATCTGGCTCGGCATGTTCCTTCCAGGGTTTGCTGGTGAAGTCTTCCGCAAGCTAGCGGGGTTTCTCTGGACTCCTCTCATTCTTGATTTCTCTCTGTTTATCCTCGGGGTAATTCTGGTCCTCTCCCTTAATTGGTATATCCGGGTCAGAAAAGGAGACGAATGCGTTTACCTTGAGCAGGTGGAAGACCCCCCAGACGGACTCCCTGAGCGGTCCCGATCAGCTATCTTTAGTGAGGAACCTGAGCCCCAGGGACTCGCTCCTAAACTTGCAGCCATCGAGGGAGCTCTTGCGCTCAATGACCTTTCCGAAGCAACCAGCCTCCTTTTTGAGCTACCTGAAAGCCACCTTGAAGACCCTGATGTTCTTGCCCTGAGAATTACATTGGCTCGGCGCAAAGAGCATACCGACAAGGCAGACCTTCTACTGCAAAAACTCATGGCTAAGTCTCCCCAGCATCCTCTCGGTGAGAACTCGGAGGGTCCGAGGCACTCTCATGGACATTGAGCCGTTCCCCACAGCGGCGGCAGTAACGCGCATCAAGAAGGTGCCCGTGCACCCCACACGAGGGGCAGGCATCTGTCGTCTCATCCTGCCTATTCATTGCCGCGTTGACCGTTTCCCCGATGACGATACCGGTGGGAACGGCCATAATGGAATATCCAATTAAAACACAGAGCGCTGAGAGAAATTTTCCCTCCACAGTAAGTGGAGCAAGATCACCATAGCCCAAGGTCGTAACCGTTACTATCGCCCAGTAAATACTGACTGGAATATTGGTGAATTTACTCTGCGGCTGGCCCGACTCAAGGAGGTAGGCGATGGTCCCCATAAGCGTAGCCAGCACCACCATGGCGAAAAAGAACACCGTGATTTTGGCGCGGCTCGCGAGCAAGCCACGCATGATAATGCTGGCTCCCCGCATATGCCCGACCATCTTTAAGACCCGGAACATTCGCAGAAGCCGGAGAATACGAATCACCAGCAGGGACTGACTTCCCACCAGGAAGATGCCCAGAAAGGTCGGAATCCAAGATAGGAAGTCGATGATTCCAAAGAAGCTGAAGACATAACGGGCAGGGCGGCGCACCACCCAGATTCTCACGAAATATTCGGCCATAAAAAGCAGGGTAAATCCCCACTCCGCAACCTTGAGAGCCCCTCCCCAACGCGTTGCGAACGAGTCCATACTATCCAGCATGACCGCCACAACACTCAGACCGATGGCCCATAGCAACAACACGTCAAAGGCCTTCCCAGGCTTTGTTTCTGCCTCAAAGATAATCGTCCAGAGGCGCTCCCTTATACTGCTACGCCCTGATGATGAAGAATCGCCAGCCATCAGGTGGTATAATGCCGAAGTTCTTCCTGCCCCGAAACCTGCCCCATATCAGGGCACTCCCCCCTTTTTAAAAGCGATAGGCGAACGCAGGCGTTCAGACTGCCCTCACTTCTCTCATTCATCGCGCCCCAGAAGATTCCTCGTCTGCTCCACCGATCGACGGTTATACTCATCGTCACTGATGATTACCGGCTCCGGAAAAACCCCGCGCCTGAAGTCCGTGTGGCGATCAACCGGCTTGTCTATCGAAGCTTCACCATCCTCCCGCGCTCCCTCGGTGGCAAAGGATCCAGTTTTCTTTCTCTGGTTATCAAACCGTGACTTTCTGGCAAGATGAGCAGGACTGGTCATTGGAACCCTGGGCTTCTTTTGGAAACGGCTTTGATGATCACTTTCCCGGTAACTTCCTGTCGGCACCTTGCTGCCCCCCCCCCACTTGGCAGGCTCATAATTACCAGCCCTGTAGACGGCTTTTCCTACTCCTCCACCAAATGAGACATTCCGCTTCTTGTCGTATTGACTTCGAACGGCCCCGGTAAAGTTACCCTGCTTGTCCCTTTTCAGAGAACGGGAATCAAAAGCAAATCGCTCCTCGAGGGCCTTGAACCCCTCAGATTCTCCCAATGCGATAACCTGTTTATCCCTTTTGCGTGGCTTAACCGTCCCCGTGCCGCTATCGGAACCCGAACCGCTAATGCTGGAACACGAGCTGACCGCGACCACCCCTGCTGCGAGATAGCCAATCCAGATAATACGAGGGAAAAAAATCAACAGGGAATCGTGGAGGCCCTGAAAACCCTTGTCAATGGCACAGGCAAGGCCGTTTGACCTTTCCGAATCAGAAATTTGATCTCCCGGCCTCAAATTCATATACTAGCGTTGTGAAACCCTCTCTTTTCAATCAAACCCCGGACGAACTCTCCGCGGTTCTTAGTGATCTGGGAGAGCCCTCCTACCGAGGAGAGCAGATTCTGGATTGGCTATGGAGGAAGCGAACAAGCTCCATCGACGAGATGAGCAATCTTCCTGCCAGATTGAGAGACCAGCTGAAAGCCAGCTTCTCACTGCAATCGCTTAGTCCCACCCGGGCGCAGGGTTCCTCGGACAGCACTCGTAAGTTTCTCTTTCGCCTGCATGACGGACGCTACGTCGAAACCGTCCTGATCCCCGCTTCTCCTGCGCTTTTCGGGGAACGTTCGGATCGGCGCACTCTCTGTGTTTCATCCCAGGTGGGTTGCGCTTTCGGATGTAAGTTTTGCGCCTCGGGACTCGATGGGTTCACTCGAAACCTCTCTGCTGATGAAATTGCGGGCCAGGTCCTCCTCGCCGAGGAGTTAAGCAAGGAAAAGGTCAATAACATCGTTTTCATGGGGATGGGAGAACCCTTAGCCAACATGACGCAACTTCTCAGAGCCCTCGACCTGATCACTGCTCCTTGGGGCCTCGGTATCGGAGCTCGCCACATCACGGTCTCGACCTCAGGACTCGTACCTCAGATCCGTAAACTCGCGGATCACCCCCAGCAAATCCGACTCGCAATTTCTCTCCATGGCGCAAGCGACGAAGTGCGAAGCCAGATTATGCCGATCAATCAGAGGTGGCCGGTATCCAAGCTTTTCGAAGTCCTGAAATACTGGGCCACACGCAAAGCCCAGAAAATCACGCTGGAATATATTCTGATCGACGGCCTCAACGCTGATGCTTCTCAGGCACACTTACTTGCCAGGCGTGCACAATCACTTAACGCCAAGGTTAATCTCATCCCCTACAATACGGTTGAAGGCCTGCTCTGGAAACGCCCAAGTGAGGACGCATGCAGCGCCTTCCGGGATGTCCTCACCGAATACGGAGTTCCTGCAACCCTGCGCCTCGAGAAAGGGCATGACATCGACGCCGCCTGCGGCCAACTTCGATTGAAAGAGGAGGAATCCGCAAAAGGCCTCCAAGCTTAAAAGGGGATTTCGCCCCCGTCATCATCGAAATCAGCCCCAGCCGGGGAGCCGCCCTGAGATTGAGAGGCCGGTGGAGAAGATTGCTGTCCGGGAGACGAACTCTCACCACGTGGCTGTCCTCCTCCTCGGCCATCGGAAAGGAACTGCATGTTCTCTCCCACCACCTTGAGTTTACTCCGCTTCTGCCCCGTAGTCTTGTCATCCCAAGTGTCCATCTGGAGGCGACCCTCGATATAGACCGGACGGCCCTTGCCAAGATATTGCTGGGCAAGCTCAGCCTGCCTAGCCCAAAGCGTGACATCAATGAATGTCGTCTCCTCTATTCGCTCCCCCTGGTCATTATTCCGTACCCGGTTAACCGCTAAACCCAATTCGGCAACTGCCGTTCCCTTGGGAGTGTAGCGCAGCTCAGGGTCCCGGGTCAGATTCCCGATGAGCATCACCTTATTCAAATTAGCCATAGCCGGGACCGTAGCTGGGGATAAGCCGCTACCAAGAAAAATTTGAATACAGCCGTGCGGCGGCCCCTCAACAGCTCAGCCAGAATATCAAAAACGGCGCGCTCACGCGCGCCATTGACAACCGCAACTCTTTCCAGTCACAGAGCGTTCCAGAAAACTATTACAACTAGCCCAACCGCTGGTAATGCTGAAGATGAACCAGAGCGTTGAGCTTCAATTTTCCTTGGATCTTCTGAACCTGCTGAGCGTCTGCTTGAAAAATGTAGTTCACGTAGTGCCCCCCATCCAGATGGCGGGCGTTGTAAGCGAACTTGTGTCGGCCCATCTGCTTGATTTCTTCAAGCTTAGCGCCTTCTGCCTCCATCTCCTTCGCGACAGCTCCCACGAGATCGTCTACACTATCTTCCTTCCCTTTCGTGTTCAGAACAATCAGGCCTTCGTATTTCCTGTCCATCGTCTGTTTTCTTGGGTTGCGATTTAGAATCGGGTTTTAGTTTTTGCGCTTTGGGGCGCGAGTTAAAGCGGTTGGCAGCTTTGCCAATGCCTTCAGCGAGGGCAAACTGCACAGCATCGACAGCGGTGGCAAGCGCCTTTTCCGCCACTTCTCTCTCATCGAGCCCGAAACGACCAAGTACATGCCCGCTGAGTTTCGCCCCCGGGGCCCCACCAATTCCTACTTTGAGGCGAGGAAATGCCCGGGAACCCAGATCCGCAAGAAGGCTTCCAATCCCATTATGACCACCGGCACTTCCACTCATTCGAAACCGGAGCTGCCCGAGAGGCAAGGCCACGTCATCATAAACCACCAGGATACTCTCAGGGGCAATCTTGTAAAAACGAGAAACCGCCGCAACCGACCGACCACTGAGATTCATATAGGTCTGGGGCTTGAGAAAGAGGAGGCCGTCGGCAGAACGACACATTTCTCCACTCCATTTCCTCTCCGATCGAAATACCAATCCCGCAGCGGTCGCCACCCTGTCTAGGATATCGAAGCCAACGTTATGCCTGGTTCCAGCATACTCCTTACCAGGATTTCCCAAACCTACCACGAGTTGCGGAATATCAGACACGTGTGTTTCTTACCGATTCCATGGAGGAAATGCGCCCCGAAAATTTTCCCGGGTCATGCCCTTGCCCCCTGAATGAAAAACCCGGGGCCTACCCCGGGTCTGGTTTGAGCCATCGAGGCCCATGGGATAGCTTGTTAAATTATCCTCCGGACTCTTCAGATCCTGATCCGTCAGCAGCCACTTCAGCGTCAGAGCCTTCTGCTTCCTCTCCCGTGGCTTCCTCACTGAGCGCAACCCGGGTCTTCGCCACCAGCGCAACCACCACATCTTCTCCAAGAGTCGGCGAAACCCCTTCCGGCCACTTCATCCCACCGACACTCAGAACCTCTCCGACGTCCAGCTCACTAGAATCACCCTCGATTGTCTCGGGAAGGTCCTTAGGCAGACACTTAATCTCAAGGCTGTAAATCATCTGTTCCAGCTGACCACCAAGCTTTACTCCAAGAGCCTCGCCAACCAGCGAGACGGGAATCTGCGCCGTGATCTCGGTCTTGTCGTCGACCGCAATAAAATCAGCATGAAGCACGTTTCCACTCAGTGGGTCATGCTGAAGGTCTTTCAGGAAAGCTAATTGGTTGCTGCCGCCGTCCAGTTCCAGGTCAACCAGCACGTTAGTAGATGCACTTGCAGACAGCATCTCACGGAAACCCTTCGCGCTTACCTTAACGTTCCGATTTTCGGATCCGCCACCATATACGACGGAGGGGATGAACCCTTCCCGGCGCATGCGCTTGAGCACACCACTGCCTGTGCGCTTCCGATCTTCCGCTTTAAGTGAGTGCGTTTTAGCCATCCGTCTATGAGGTTTGTTACTACCGGAGAGCTTTTTACACTCCGCGGGGGGGCGGTTTGCTACACGGATCCACTGTCGATGTCAAAGAGAGAACTGACCGATTTTCCATTGTGGATTCTCAGGATTGCCTCTCCCAGAAGCCCTGCAATGTCCAGAGTGGTCACCTTGGCGCGGCAGGCCTCGGGCGGAGGTGGAGTGGAATTCGTGGTAATTAGCTCATCTATCGCAGAATCCATGATCCGCTCACAGCCAAGATTTCCCAAGACCGCGTGAGACACTCCTGCGAAAATCCGCCCTGCTCCATTACTCTTCAGAGTCTCCGCAGCAGCACACAGGGTGCCAGCCGTCTCCGTCATATCGTCCACGATAATGGCATCGCGACCTTCAACCTCACCGATGAGCTTCATCGGTTCTACCACGGTGGCTGAAATCCTCTGCTTCGCTACGATGGCGAGCTCAGCACCCAGAACGTCCGCATAGCTTCTTGCCATCTTGACGCCTCCCACGTCGGGAGAAACCACCGTGAGCCCCCGCTCGTGGCTCTGTCGCTGTTCCCGCAGATGCTTCAGCAGGACGGGCTTGGCATAGAGGTGGTCAACCGGGATATCAAAAAAGCCCTGCACCTGAGAAGCATGCAGATCCATCGTGAGCACCCTGTCGACCCCTGCGGCTTCAATCAAATTGGCTACCAGCTTCGCCGTGATTGGGGCCCGGGGCTTGTCCTTCCGGTCCTGACGAGCATAACCAAAAAATGGAATCACTGCGGTTATCCGCTCAGCACTGGCACGGCGCACAGCATCAACCATGATAAGCAGCTCCATAAGATTCTGGTTTGTCGGAGGGCACGTGGGCTGAATCAGGAATACATCCTGCCGTCGGACATTTTCGTCGATCCTGACATACGTTTCTCCATCAGGAAAACTGCTAACCTCGGCGTTGGCCAGGGGGCTTCCTATCTGGTCTGCGATTCCCTGAGCAAGAGAGGGGTGGGCGTTCCCGGTGAGAAGTTTCATGAGGTTAATGGGGACACTTTGGTTATTCGTTTCGAGCCCACAGGGCGAGTAGAATCGATCATCGCCTGCACTCTGGCCTGTAATTCCGCTTACTCGGCAAATCACCTGCTACCTCGCCTCATGAGCACGACTGGGATGGTGCGGAGAAGGATCTTCAGGTCGAGAGCCAGAGACCAGTTGTCGATATACTCAAGGTCCAGCCTGACCCACTCATCGAAACTGGTAATCTTATTCCGGCCTTCAACCTGCCAGAGGCAGGTGATTCCCGGCTTCACGCTCAAGCGGCGCCGGTGCTCGGACTTGGCGAACTGCTCAACCTCGTAAGTGGGAAGAGGACGCGGTCCCACCAGGCTCATTTCCCCGCGCAGCACGTTCAAAATCTGGGGCAATTCATCAATACTGGTTCGGCGAAGAAACCTTCCAAATTTGAATACTCGTGGATCCTTCTCGAGCTTGAAGACCGGTCCTGACATTTCGTTGCCTTGGGCCTCCTTCACTTCATCGAGCTGGGACTCAGCACCAGGGTGCATCGTCCGAAATTTCCACATATTGAAGGGTTTTCCGTGACGCCCTGCCCGTTTTTGACGAAAAAAGATCGGCCCCTTGGGGCTGCTTATCTTGATCACAAGAGCGACCCACCACCACACCAGAACGAGGGAGCCGGCGAGAGCAACCGCGGAAAGGGCAACATCGATCATGGCCTTGATCCAGAGAGCCCATGATAATTCCGGGGTCGAGCGCAGAACCAGCATTGGGTTGCTTCCCATGCTGTCAAAATCTGGTCGTGCCACCTGTGCCTGAAGAAAGCCTGCCGAGATCCATGCCTCTACGCCCTGTAATTCACAAATTTCGATCAACTCCGCCAGCTCCCCAAACTCGGTCTGCTTGGGAGCAAAGATTGCCCGTGCGACCGATTCATCCTTAAGAAGGACACTGAAATTATCGGAGCTATCCTTGGCGGGGTGATAGTGAGCTACCACCTTATATTGAGCGAGGACTTCCTCCGAGAGGCTTGCCTCAAACTCTGTAATAGACTCCTCCGACCCAACATAAATGACCGCTTCCTTCGCATCCTCCGCACGCACGGAATGCAGGACGAAACTCCGAACCAAGCCCTCACGCGCCAGCACGAGGCACACTGCAATAGGAACCGCCACCCCCAGCGTAAGTCGAGGAGTGTCGCCCAGTTTTAGAAACACCACCAAGGCCCCTACAACCACCCCAACAATAATCAGGGATTTAAACATCTGGGATAACGAGTCCCTGATACGTTTACGCAAGGGGTGCCGGTAAAAGCCAAAGGCCCCAAGTGCGATCGGGGTAAAGGGCACGATAACGACCAACAGGGGAAATAGTTCTCCAAGACCAAGTTGGACGAGGTCACCCTCCCCTGGCCACAGACCCCATTTTATAAGAGTCCCAAGAAGATTCTCCCGGACTGAAGCACTGATCACAAATGCCAGATAGACCAGCGCGGCATCAGCGAACTGCAGTGCCTGCACGGAAAGAGCTTCTTTGCGTCCTTGAGCCATTAATCTTTTGTAACGCCATCCGGCTTTGGAAACCGATTTAGAATATCCTCCGGAAGGTCAGGCCGAATTTTTCCATCCTGCAATGATTTTATGTAGAATCCCAAGATCTCGCGTCTCTTCCGAAATTCCTGTGGCTGATTGAGGCGGTAACCCCGACGGATCGAAAGCTCGAGGTATTCCTTGGAGAGCAGAAAACACCCAAGAGCCTCCTCTGGTCTGCGTCCATACCAGAGCTGCTTTCCTCGAAGGGCCAGGTGGTGGGAAAGCCCCGCAAACGCCCCAAACTTGCGCTCTCTTCGTCGGGCAACCCGGATTGCTTCCCGATGGACATCCGCTGCTTCGGAAAAATCTCCAAGCAAATCATGAACGAGTCCCAGCTCAACAAGAGCACGAGCATCCTGGGGGTGGCGCCGAAGCGCAATCTCCAATCCCCAACGAGCTTCCTGAAGACACACGCCGAACTCGGCGCGATCCTCCTCTGGCGTGCGTGCGTAGACACTCAATTGCAGGCGCCCATACAGCTCGGCAGAAAGGTAATGAGGGCTATCTTCCACAAGTTGCCGCAACCGCGGTAGCTCCGTGAGATCCACTTCGTAGTTTCTCGCCCTCGCTTGTTCCCAGCGGAGCCATTTCACCACATGCAGACTCTCCTTGCCTGTCGCAACCATTCCCAGAGAGATCATGGTAATTAAAAGAGCCCCATGTGCCAATTTAGTTGAAGTCCCACGGGTAGATCCTGGTGACGGGAAAACTAGTCCGATCACAAGCGCGGCTAGCATCAAAACAGGCAGAAGGTGTGTCTGGAAATCAAAGGCCGCATGGAGCATCCCCCCTGCCAAGGCCGCCACACAGCCTATCTGTAACCCACGTTCGAGGGGAGAACTCTTAGATCTATCCCGGGAGATCCTAACCACCGCTCCTACAAAAACCGTCACCAGGAAACCCACGATAAGGGCCAGGCCAGCAATTCCGTAATCGCAGAGCACCTGAAGATATTCGCTATGCGCAAGCTCAGGATCATTTACCCAGCTGGGTATGTCCGTATCCCAGTGCTGGACCGCAAGATACCGGTAGCTCTGGCTTCCATTGCCAAACAAAGGCTTCTCCTGCCAGATTTCAAAGGCGACCGCTGCCAGACCCAATCGTGAGCTGGACCCCAGAAGGTTGCCCATGTCCGAGTCCTGACCCCGCTCCTCGCTCAGGGCCGAAGTGGACAGCGAGACCGCAGCAATGGCAATAAGACCGAGAGCGGCGAAGGCCACGCACCCTGCCACCCACGCACCCAGAGCACGATTTCGTACCCGCAGAAAAACCGCCATTGCGCAGGCACAGCCAATCCCTCCCGTCATAGCTGCGAAACCAGCCCGGGATTTGGTCAACCATGTGAGCCAGATCCCGATGAGAACAAGCATCAGAAGAGGCCCCCTCTGCTTCCATGAAGACCTGCAGAACAAAAGACCAACACATAAGGGCATTACGATGGCGAGAAGACCGGCCAGATTGTTCCACTGCCAGAAGAGCCCACTCACACCCTCGCCACTGGGGCGCTGGTGCCGAAAGAAGGTATAGTCCGGATCGATGAAGTGCTGGTAAAGCCCGGCAAGCAGCTGCACTCCGAGAACGAAGCCAATCCCGATCAGGACAAGGATCCGCCGGCGGAGACCAATCGCACAAGTCGACACCGTCGCCAAAGTCAGCCACGCCATGCTGATCAAATGAAGGTCATGGCGGCCAAGATCCCAGACATCCGAGAAGAGGGCTCTGGCGGCGAAGTACAAGAGCACCGGCCCTCCTCCGATGAGCAGAGGCAGACTCATGGTCTGACCAGATCGAATTGCGTGGGTTAGCCCCAGAAGTGCACCGAGGCCGACCAGAGGAACGGCAACGGCACTGCGGTGGAGCTCGAGTCCCCCGCCAAATAGAACCGCAATCACCCATCCTGTGATAAGACAAAACAGTGCGGACCAGGGCAGCCATCTGCTCTCTGTCTGCAGGTCTTGAGGGGTTAGGGTTTTCATCACTTAGGGGCCTTGAAGCATAGGAGGTGGCTGTCTCAGCGAATTGCCGTAAACCACCCAACCAATAATAACCACCCTCCCAGGGAGATTAAAAGGCTCCTGCTCCTCAGAAGTAAATACTCTGGAGTTTCCACGGAGGTCGACCCCCACGCCAGTTTAAGATAGCTCAGCAATCCCGCCAGGGCCGGAACAGCGGTAAGGACAAACGGCATACTGTCCGGACGGCTGAGACAGTAGGCAATGTAAATGGATCCCGCGAATAACGCACTGCACCCTATCAGGACGTTCAAAAGATCTGTCGTGTAGCCCCGCAGAGCCCGACGGGTTGAACCAAGGGCCATGCCCGAGCTCTCCATGAGCAGCCACTCTCCCTTTCTCTTTCCGAATCCCAGAAGAAGGGCAAGAAAGTAGGTGCACCCCACAAGCCATCCAGTGGGATGAGCAGTAAAATCAAAACTCTGGAGGGCAAACGCCCCAGCAGCGACCCGGGCAACAAACCCAAGCCCTATGACAAGAACATCAACGAGAGGAAGACCTCGAAGACAAAAAGAATACAGCCATGAGAGCAGGTAGTAGGCAACCAGCACCCGGGTCACGCTGCCATAACCATAAAACACAAAGGAGAGGCCAAGCGCAGTGATCACCAAGGTAGTTACCGCCACCCAGGCTGCCCGCACGGAAATATGCCCCGCGGCAATAGGCCGATTCCGCTTGTTAGGATGACAGCGGTCTTCCTTTCGGTTGAAGATATCGTTCGCCAGATAGACCGCGCTCGAGACCAGACAAAAGCATACTGCAGCAGGGACGACCGCAAGCCAGGCCGATGCATCAAAGACCGCTCCATGGAAAAGGAGCGCGGCCAGACAGAATCCGCTCTTCGTCCAGTGATGCACCCGCAAGGAAACCAGCCACCTGCGGATCGGGGCTTGAATCACTTCTCCTGTTGTTTTTCCTGACATTTAAATTCTCACTGGAGAGGCAGTATTCTCCGGATCACTCGCGCGCGCTCAACGCCTTGAATCTGATCCCGCATAGTTCCTCACATCCATGAAGTCCGGTAACGTTCCAAACGCCAGCCAAAGATTCGCCCTCCCGGGTTCAGAATCTGCCATCACACTTTTCCATTCTTCTGCCGTAATTGGGACTGTCCACCATATGGCCGGATCATAAGAACTCTCCATCTGTTCCAGTTCCCGGGAGGCCTCCAGCCCCCTCACCAGATCCTCAAGGACACCCCTGTCGCGCCCCGCAACAACCCCTCGGTGACCTGCCAGCTCCTTGGAATTCCAATGTTCCCACCCCCATGGCCGCACCCTGAAGTCATTGCCATTGTAATAGCCGTGAAGTGCCAACTTGATACTGACTCCATTATCCGGTTCCCGCGCGGGAAGGTCTTGATCGTCACGGGTCCAGAGAAAAACGCGCTCGCCAATCTCTCCTCCTAGCGGCCGAAGACAGCCCTTTCCCAGCAATGATATCAGTGTATTACGATTTGAACCCTCGGACGCATTCACTCCACGCTGCCTCTTACCAAGGGTTCTCTCGTCGAAGAGAACATAATCTGCATCCTCAACCGAAGAGGCCTTTTCTCTTCCAAAAAGCGCGAGATGACATGCCCCATAAGAAACGAGCCCACTACTGAGCACAGCCCCCTTTCCCCGAGGAAGATTTTCCGGGACAACCCTACTCCACGCTCCCCAGACTCGCTGATTGTGGTCAACAGGCTCCTCCATGCCATTGGCCAGGCGGCCCAAAAACCAACCGTAGGCTCCCATCGGCCAGAACCCATCGGTCGAAGGGTATAAAGTCGGCGCAGAGGTGACAACGCTGGCCTGTTTCCACCCGGACATCCGCACCCCGACCAACCATGGCAGCGCGGTTCCCAGCAGGGTGACGAGGACTGCCAGCCGGCCCCATCGCCACTGCCCCAGACGATTCCAGCAGTCGCGACCACGGTCGGAAAAGAGGGTCAGAAGAATGGCCAACGCTGGCAGAAAAAGATGGCGGGGAGTATAAAGCACACATCCATAAAAAATCAGAGGGAGTAACACCGACAGGGCCATACCCCCCCGGAAGAGTGATCCCCGGGATACAAGACCGGCCGCAAATGCAATCAGGAGGACAAGAAGTGCGCCCAAGCCCCCTCCAACAAAGGCGACAAAAGTGGGCAGGACAAAAAACGGGGCAGGCAATACTGCAAAATTTTTGCTGAGCAGCAGCCCAAGAATAATGGCAAAAACCGTGCCAACCATCATAGCCTGCACGCGCTGGTCCCGAAGAGTAGCGCGAAGAGATTCCTCCCGCGCCGCAAAGAATGCCAGCAACGGCATGAGCAAAAGAGCGTCCTGCCGCGCTGCGGTAGCGGCCCAGGCAAGCAGGCCCACAAGACATATTCGGGACCTCGAGAGACTATCCTTAGGCTTCTCGGGCCCTTGGCGCGACGGCTCGTGTCGAAGCATCACCGCAAGCAGGAGGAGAAAGAAGGCCGAGAGCATGTTTGGAGAGAGAAACACCCCGGAGAAAGAGAGCACGGGCGTGAAGAGCGCTCCGTAGAGAGCCGCAACCTGTATCCCCGACCATCTTTTACGAGCTCCTACTGCGGCAAGAAGGGCCAGAGCAAAGAGCGTGATCGCCAAAAGGTTCCCCTCACGGACTATCTCCATCGATCTCCCCTCCCCGGACATCCGCAGTTTGAGCCATGCCGCTGTGATCCAGTACGACAAATACTGCTTATCGTAGTTATAGCTATCGTTATCAGCTACCGCCCTGTCCTTGGCCAACAGGTGCAGCGATCCCTCCAGAAGCGAGGCTTGATCACTTTCCCGCATGACTGGGCTCACTGCCCAGATTTCCATGCAGATCCAGAAGACTACTACCGCGGAAGCAGCGAGTCGCATTGTCCCTGGATGGCTCATTCTCATCAGGCTGTCGCTGGTTGCAGAACGGCTAGATATTGCAGTTTTCTTCCGAACAACGCGTTCAAGAAAGAGGGGTAAATATTGAGTGATTCGTGCTCTTCGTGAACCGAAAGGCCCGATTTGCTGAAGAGATCATGCCACCCTCCAAGGTCGGGATAGCGATAAAGGCATCGAACGCCGTAGCCTGCATTCGCGGCCCAGTCCATAAGGCAGATACGAGGCCACGCCAGAATCCCACCAGTCTTGTGATCCTTGACGATGACTCTCCTCCCCGCAACCCGGCATGCCTCCTGGAGAAGGCGCAGGGGATGTTCCTCGTGATGGAGAACATCCGCCAGAAGGACATTATCGAAAGAGTTGTCGTCGTGGGGTATTGTCTCTCCGTCATAGGGGTCGATTGGAATCACACACTGCTCCCGGGGGCAGGTTTCCAAACCCCGGGCTTCCAATCGATATTCCCTGGCAAGCGCCCCGGAAAGAGCCCCACTACCACAACCAATATCGAGCAGGGACTCACCCGGAGAGAGCCCGCCCCCAATAAGGCTGAGAAGAGCCCTCTGGCGCCGGTCGTATACCGGTGCGTGTAACTTTCGCAGAAGAGCCTTCATTCAGGCTCGATCGCGCCAAGGGATTTCTGAAACATCGGGGCATGTTGCCGGACGAAATTAAGTGCCCGCGCGCGCGCCTTCTTATCGGATTCTTGAATCTCCTCCAGAGTCATCCCCTCTTCCAATTCGGCATAAACCATCACGCTGGGATATCCCCAGCGGTTGTTTATGTTTTTAAACATGTTGTCGAGAACGGTGAAGAGGATGCGTTCGAAGTCCGAGGGGGTCGAACGCTTTGCTCCTATCCACCAGTAAAAATAGTGGGCCCGGATGTTTCGAATGACTCCATCCTTCTCGTTAAGCTTCCTGACAATGGTAAAATCCGTGACACTGAACTCCTGGTCGCCTACGGAAACGTCCACGACCTCTTTACCCGCAATCCTCCAACCCTGCGCACGAAGGCATACTTCGGGCCGATGAAGGCTTCTCCGGTCCGTGCCACTCAGGATAAGGCTTGCTGAGATTCCCGCCTCCGTCGCCTCGGATTCGTTTGAGGCCTTTGACTCTTTGGGCACATAGAGCATTTTCAGAATACCGGTATCCTCAGGAAGCCATTTCTTTTCCTCCTTGGTGACTGGCCTCGCAAACCCCACATGCCCACTGACTGCGTCCCGGCCAGGAAGTTTCAAGATCATCCCCGCAGCGGAATTTTCCGCGGCGTTAGGAAAGCACACACAAAGAACTATTGTCAGGGAAACAAGGAGCAGCGCCACTCCGCTACGCACTATGGCATGTCTCGTGGTCATCATTGCGCAGCGTCCTCTAACTTTTCCTCTTTTAGCCCGACCACTCGGGATCGCACACGTTTTCTCCCCAGAGACTTGAGGCCCCGGTTGAGAACTTCCACGAGAACCAACATGCATAACAGGGCAACGATAAACACCGCGATACCAGCTCCCATATGAAACGCCGAGGGATGTTCGTCGGACCCAATGGCAAACTCCTTGGAGACCCAGATTGTCCCGTAATAAAGGAGAAGCATCCTTACAAGGTTCCCAAAAATCGCAAAGGGAATGGCGCAAGCTGCAAGGAGAAGCCGGTGCCATCCTTTTTTCAGGGAAATATACCCATAGAGAAGGCTCACCATTCCCAGAGCAAAGAGCGACCGGAGGCCTGAGCAGGCAACCGCAATTCCCAGTGAAAATCTTTCTCCAGCGGCCAGAGACTCAGTGGGCGGGGAAAACAGGGAGGTGCCCGAGCGAATGACCTCAACTCCGGTCAGCTTGAGATAGGCCTCGGTCAGCCGGGTCATGAGAAGCTGGAGAGGGCTGGCAATCGGTTCGATTAAAAACACCAGCGGCCAGGTTAGGCCAAAGAGGATCCATAACCACAACGCCCGTTTGAAAAACTCGAGACCGAGAAACCAGAGGGCGAAGCCTGCCACGAAAAGCTGGCCGGCAAAATAGCCCACGTATTTTTCATTCGCCTTGTAGCCTCCAAAATACACAAAACAGGCCAACGCTAGGACCACGATCCCAAGGTAGCTGGGCCTCGGAGTAATATCCGCAAATCGCTTTCTGGTAACATAAAAGAGAATCAGCACCACAGGGGGCACGAAATACCCAAAGGCCCACTCTGCCTGCTCCATTCTGTAGCCCTGGCGCATGTTACTCCAGAGGGTCGATCTCTCGAACATGTATCCCGTGGAATAGCCAAAGCCAAAGTAGAGGTATCCCATCACTGAGACAGCGCAACAAAGCATGACCGCAAGCGGCACGCGATGCCCTTTGTCGAAGAGAGTGAGGGAGCTGCTCATGAGAGGGGCATACCCAAGACCGAACGGTCAGGACTGGCAAGAATACAGTAGCCGCGGGCCATATTCATCGGTAATCAAAAAGCTCTAATACCTCGGCGAGGGCTTCATTGAGCGAGGCTACGGTCTCTGGCTTCAGCTTCTTCAAGTGATTGCCGGGCTTGACCGCCCTTTTGTGCGCAAGGAGGTTTTCTTCTGAAACTTCGAAATCCGCCTCCTCGAGAATACGGGCAACGGCCTCCTGATCTTGGTCCAGCCCCGTATGCGCAACGACCTTCCGAAGAAACTCGGGAAAAGCCGTCACCATCTCCTCATACCGGAGGAAAAGCACGCCGGGCTTCCCAACAAGCCGGGCATGGAATTGCTCAAAATCTTGCGCATACTGGCTAGCCTTACCGAGGACCCATTGGTCTATATCGGTTCGAAGCGCCTCTCTGCGGGCTTCCAGATTTCCACGGTTATTCAAGGTATGCGAATCTCGGACCGAATAATAGTGAGAAACAAGGCAGTCCCGGGGATCTCGCAATAACAGGACCGAGCGGTAGCGTTCATGAGAGGGGATAGGATAAGCCCTCCGCAAAGTACCATAGTGGCATCCCCTGGGGTGAAAGGCCCTGGCTAGAGTTTTCTCGTCAAACAGTCGGGACCCCTGTTCCGGATGCACCTTGACGAAATAGCTGCAGTAATCGAGGTGCTGGAGCCCATTGGCAACCGCGAGCTCCCGGAGAGCCCGCGAGAGAAACATCGAGCCACACCGATAGTAACTGTAGAACAGGACACTCGGAGACCCTTGCGGCGCAACCGCTCCCGCAAGGCCCCGTTTCTCTCTCTTCCAGAGGCAGGAATTGTATGTCCGGGAAAGCTTCACGTACGTTCCCGGAAACCGCTTCATGACCCAGAGCCGGGCACGGCGAGAGATGCTGGTCGACTTACTCATGATTCAAGGGTGGGGTTTTTTGGGGGCGGCTATTACAGAGTCCTGGTCGATATACGGACCCTAGACCTGTGCTTCTTTGTCTCGTCCTACTACCTGCCTGACGATGTTATCAAAACGCATTTTCCATTCCCCGGGGTCCGCCTCTTTTTTGAGCCATTCCCGACCAGCAAGACCCATCTGCCATCTTCTCTCCCGGCTCATTGCCTCCATCGTTTCCACAGCTCCAGCGAGCGCGCTCGGGCTCCCGCTCTCATAAAGTAGTCCTGTCCCTCCGTGCTCCACGGTCTCTATTAAGCCCCCTGAGGCGGCTGCCAGCATCGGCTTCCCATGATCATAGGCCTCGTAGGTTACTAATCCAAGTGGCTCCCACCATACGGAAGGCGCAAGCATCGCCCGGCATCCTGCAACCAGATCGTCTTTCTCATCTCCATCAACATAACCGACGTATTCCACTTTTCTACTTCTTGAGGCCGCCGCCCGCACGAGCTGTTCCTCGTCCCCGGTTCCCCCAATTTTTAGCAGAGGCGTGGAATCTCCGAGCGATCTCTCCAGGATCTCCCATGAATCCAACAAGGTCCTAACCCCCTTCTCCCTCACCAGTCTCGCAAGATACAGGTAGTAGCCCTCATCCCTTTGCTCTGGCTCTTTCTCCTGATGATCCCATGAGTGTCGCAGGGCAAACACCCGTTCCCGAGGCAGCCCTGCACGGAGAAGAGTATCACGCATGAAATCAGAAATTCCGACCCAACCCTTAATCGCGTCCAGCCAGCCACTTTTATGCAGCCGCTTCAAAGCGAGGGCAAAAAGGCCCGACTTGAGGGCCGAGCCCTGCCAAGACCCGGCTCTTACTTCTGCCCAGTAATTTCCCTGCAGGCTCTCCTCAGCAACTCGCGTCCCCGTCCATAAAGTTCCGCCTACGGAAAAAGGCCGAAAATTATGAACATACTGGACCACCGGGACTCCTGCATCCAAGGCTTCCCGATAGATCGAGGGGGACCCAACCGGATACACATTATGACAGAGTAAAAAATCAGGCCTTACGGTTCGGATCCGTTCTCTCAACGCGCAAGCGGTATCCTCATTACAAAACATTTTCCGGACCTGCCCCAGCTTTCCTGGACCATTGGGTCCATCCCAGTCCCTGCTATCCCACCAGAGCTTCTCAATCTCAAACTTTTCCCCGGCATGACGGAAAATTCTCTCCGCCGACTTTTCCTCTCCGCCGCGATGCCGGTAGCGATTAAATAGTTGAATTACTTTCATCACAGCCAGCACTTCGCATGCTCTCTACTGGAGCCATGACCTCTCGAGCAATCGAGCCCACGTAATAGCATTCCTTTCATGCGAGAAGCTCCCGGTAACAAGCGAGGTGACCTTTCATCGTTTGATCCCAACTGTAACTACTGCTATGTTTCAATCCTCTCCTAACCAGCTCCGACCCTCGTGAGAGCGCTTCGAGAAGGGCTGCTGCTCCTTCCGCAGGGTCCGTTGGATCAAAATATACCGCAGCGTCCTGACCAACCTCGGGAAGGCTCGTAGCCTTGCTGCAGACCACAGGCGTCCCTGCTGCCATCGCTTCAATCACAGGCAATCCAAAACCTTCGTAGAGCGAGGGAAAAAAGAAGATCGTTGCATGCTGATAGGCCGGCACAAGAGTCTCATCTGGAATCCGCCCAAGCTCAATCAGGCGCTCCTTTCCACACAGCCGGCAGAATCGCTCTCGCAGTTCGGCGGGAAGAGCCGCCCCAGCCCGCACCAAGACAAAATCCGGTTCCTGCGACAGGAACTCTGAGAACACCTCTGGCAGGATTTCAAGATTCTTGCGCGGAATTGCGCTTCCCACACTGAGAACGTAGGGCCGATCTGAGAGCCTCTGGAGAGCTGCAGGCAAATCGATGGGGGTGCGAAAGACCTCTTGGTTGATCCCATTCTCGACTACCCGGATTCTCTCCCGCGGAATTCCGGTGAGCTCCATCACTTCACCGGCAGTAAATTCTGATACCGTGGTGAGAAGGTCAAAACGGCGCAGCCGTTCGGTTTGCCTGCGAACGCGCGCAACTTGAGCCTTGGTCAACTCTCCCGGAAACCGGAGGGGAATAAGGTCGTGGACCGTGGCAAGGGTGCGGGGGGAGCCTCGCAAGTGGGACAGGAGATGCCCCAATCCGTGAGAAAGCCCGTGTGCTAAGTCGTATTCCCCTGCCCGACTAACCCGCCATCGGTACAGCGCCCATTTATCAAGAGCCCGGACCATCCGGGAGCTTGAGCCCGCCATCAGTCCCTCATAGGGAACAAGGGGCGTAATCTCGAACTCATTGAGCCCGTCCACGACCTGCGCACGCACAACAGAATCAAGGACTCCAAAATAGCGCTGCATACTCACGCTCCCAAAAGAGGGCGGAGTTGGAATCCACAGGACTGAAGGCATGGGGATCAAGGTTTGCCAGCTAAGTAAGCCAGTAGGACTTATCGCCGGACAAACGAGTGGTTACTGAGATCTGGCCTCACGAATACCAGAAGGAGAGAGAACCGTTGCTTCCTCGGAGTCTTCACCGGTAACAAGGGCCACCTCCTCCCGGTCCTGGCGCTCCCGCGTTAGACCAAGCGCTGCAACTCCAAGGAAAAACCCAAAGAAGAAGGGGTTGGGGTAGGCCGTCAGCGAAAGAACGCCCAGAACCGATGCGGCTAGGATAGAGAAGGCCAGAGAAGAGACCAGCCGTAGTAGAAACACCTCGTAGGTCCCTCCTCTCGACATACGAATAAGCCGACGGTGCAGGAAAAACAACGATGGAATCAGAACCGCCAAGGCAGCACCAATAGGCACGTAGCCATATTGCAGAATGAGGCGGACCGGCAGTACGTGAGCCCGGTAACCATCCTCCCCTTGTGCAATCTCAGCACCAAATGGAGCCCAGTTGCGACTTTCAGACATCATGTGAAATTCCATGAGGCGCACGTGAAAGGTCCGAACCCGGAACAGATCTGCCTTTGCACCAGCATTTCCAAACAGGTCGTAAAGAGTGCTTTGCCACCCGGGGAGATTATCCGAGATGTCATCGCCGATGACAACGAGGAGGGCAAGCGCGGTCGCTGCAAGACCATAGGTGGCCAGACTCAGAACCCCACTTCGCAGAACCACCAACCCGAAAATCACTCCCGGAATAATCAGCAGAGGCCCCCGCTTCAGGGAAAGAACTGCAGTAGTCGCAAAGAGCAGGAAGAGAAGCAGCATCACCACTATCGGGAAAATTCGATACTCCCGCGGCACTGCTCCGCGAAATAACAACGGAGAAAGACAGATTGCAGCGGAGATGGCCATCGAGGTAGAAAGGGGGCCCTGCGCGGAGAATGGACCAAAAATTCCCTCTCCCCAAAGAAGATATTTCAAGTTAATGGAAAACCCCGAGTGCATATAATCGTGCTCGAAATCAAAGAGGCCAAAGAAAAAGTGCCCTAGAGCATGAATAGCTGCTGGCACCATCAGGATCAGGACGAATCTAAAGAATTTCTGAACGTCAACTACTCCCGGCAAGACAAGCGGCAGCACAAAGATCAGCCCGTAGTAGGCCGAACTATTAGCAAGTGGCTTAAGGGCCTGCATCCCGATCCCGGAGCGTGCCAGAGCGGTAGCGGCGGTCACTCCGACGAGCAGAGCCGCAATACCTAGAAGCGTGGTATCCCTGCGCGTCATCGGCCGCACCCGAAGCGCAAATCCAGCAAGATAATGAATGAAGATCCCAAGGAGCATCACCGGGGGGATCGCCAAAATGAAATAGACGTCCCTGAAGTCCATGTGAAGAACATTGGCCGTAACGAGAAGCTTCTTGGGCACATCAAGAAATACCGCAAATACTGCCAGCACATAGATTGCTGCTCGGGGCGCAACGCAGCCAACAAGCAGAGCGGGGATCCAGAGAAACCGGTAACTCGCGCCGATGACATTTCCCGTGCCAGTCAAAATGGTCATGACGACGAAGAGGCCAAGGGCCATCATCGAAACCATAAGAACAATTGGTGCTATCCGGATAGTTCCCATCGAGCGGCATTCAGTTCTTCAAGGCTGCCGGCACAGGACGCATCACGCCCTGAACAGCACTTGGAATGAATAGAGTTTTCCACAGCTTCATGTGCTGTTCCATACAATTCAACCCCGGAAGGACCGGGAAGCCAACCGTTCATAAATCGCTTCCGCAGCGCCGCGACGGCGGGCCGTAGTTTCACGCAAGTAGGATGTCTCTATTTTACCTTTTTGAAGCTCCCGCTCTTCTCGTTCGGCCGGCGTCTGCTGCAACCTTGGTTCAAATTCGGCCATCCGGTCTGGTGAAAGCTGCGCTTCAAAGGCGGTTCCGAACTTCGTATTGAGGCCGGCCACGACCTCGGGGAGCTTCTTCGTTGTCACCGGGAAATCACTCACGATCATCTGGTCCAGATAAGGCTCAATCGCCTCGTAGAACATAAGATACCACCTGAGGGCAGATTCATAAGGGACAAATGGCCACCTCCTGACCATTGAACTCACAGAATCCGCAGGGCGGCGAAGAGTCATCAGCACCGGAATTCCCATTCTCGCGGCCCGAACCGTCTCTGCCGGGCTATGGTAATGATTTCCAACCAGAATCTTCTTCTCCTGCATCGCGCGGAATGCCCTAGTTGCAAACGAATTGGCGGACCCGGGAAACCCATCGATTACGAGGTCGAGATGCGCTGAGACTCTAGCCTCTTCTGCCACAGACTCCGGCCTCGACCGAAACCTTCTTTTTCTTTTCCAGGTAAAAGGAGTCATCAATAGCCAAAGATGGCACCGACAACTGATCTGGAAGCGCACCTCAAGAGAGATGCAACGAAGCCTCTGTCGAAAATTATTCATGAGGAAGAAAGGAATCCACGCGGTCTTCAGGAACAAAAAGGTAATTGGTCAGGGCCATATTCCCATGAACCTCGATCTCCTCCAGTAGCTCCCGGCTTCCATCAGGATGAAGCCGTATAATGCCATACCCAAGAGTGGCCAGCATACTGATTAGGGCGTCCTGCCGTTCCTTACGAAAAGAACCCCGCTCAGTGCCCGCGTCATAAACCGGGAGTAGCTCCGAGATAATGAGAGGCATGTTCTTTTCGATCAATGCCCTCATCGCCTCAAACACCTCAAGCTCACCGCCCTCCACATCCACCTTGAGAACACCGATTTGCTTTTCCAAAACTCCCTCTGGAAGATCACTCTTGCCGATCACGGGAACCTTGATGCGACGCGTATACTCCTCCTCAGGCCGAAAGCCCGGAACGATACTGCCCTCTCCGCCAGTGAGCGACTTCAGGCGGAGATCCACCGTTCCGGTTGAACCAGCAATGCCAAATGGATAGATCACACATTTCTCCAACTGGTTAAGCTGAATCAGGTTCATGGTGTAGAAGAGGCAGCACGGATTCGGTTCAAACCCAACGTAATCCCAGTCCTCCTTAATC
>JAQWTV010000148.1 GCA_029242545.1 Roseibacillus sp. | reverse complement strand
GGTGGCCGATGGATCAGTAAGAAGGCGAGCAAGCATCTGGTGGAACTCCTCATCAGAAGAAAACCCCATCATGATTTCCTCTGTCAATTGTGATGAGGAGGGGTCCTGTTTCTCAGCGGAGAGAATTTCGCGAAAGAGTTCGAAGACAGGTTCCTTCCAATCTCTTCGTGCTGCTACAATTCTTCTGGCCTCGTTGCGTAGCTGAGGAAGGGCAGAGCGCAGGAAGGGAACTACGTCCTCAAGTCTGAGGGACGTGGCATCAATCTGTTCCATGACGCGCAGGGCGGTGGCCTGGTAGTGAGGGGTTGGATTCTTGAGCCACGGTAGGCACTCACTGGTGTCGCCGATCTCTATCAGGGCCAAGCGGACGGCGTGTTGAAAGGCGGGTGAGGAGTCTGCCTGGAGGGAAAGAAAAAGCGGGGCAATAGTTTCGGGATTGCCGACTCGCCCCAAGGCGGTGGCAGCAAGGCGACGAAGAAGCGGATCCTCGTCTTTCAATGCGATAGCGAGTTCCGGAATAGATTCGTCAACACGGAGCTCACCGAGGGAGCGAGCTGCAGCCTGACGCACCTCAGCGGAAGGGTCCAGCAAGGCAGAACGAAGCTCCTTTCCGACGTCGGGGTGTTTGATTTGCGCCATGGCGAAAACGGCTCTCCGGCGGACGGCGGCCTTCTTTGTGACAGAAGGAAGACGAAGCCGGGCCAGAGCCTCGAACGACTTTGGGCCCATGGCGATCAGCATTGATCGGGCTCGGTCGCGTACCGCAGGACGGGGATCGCCCAGGAGAAGGGCAAGACTTGTGGGCGTCTGTCGAGCCCAATTGATCATTATTCCGCGGGGATCGGGTGAAGGCGCTGCGCCCGTCCTGCGGATTCGATAGATAGCTCCCAGAACCTCGGGTTTGGCTGCTTTGGAATGGGGGCATCCCCAGCTTAGCCAGCCCCCTGTGTCCAGAAGAAGCAGGCTTCCATCAGCATCCTCCAGAATGTCGGCCGGATGAAAGTCCTTGCTGGTGGAGGAAAGAAATTGGGTGTCTTTGGCAGTGAACGTGGCTCCATCCGGATTAAGCTGAATATGGCGTATCTGATTGGAATTGAAGTGACAGGCAAAGAGAGAATCACGGTAGTCATTTCCAAAGTGCGTTCCCCGGTAACGCATCATCCCAGCGGGGGCAACTTGTCCCCAACGGATGGTGGCGGGCACGCGGTGTCCCGTCTGTGGGAGCAAGGGCTCGCCGTAGAGCCTCTGGGTAAGTCCGCGAGGAAACCAGTGAATCAGGGCGTCGTGTCGGCGCCCTCCAAAACTGTCGTAGATGGCTGCAGTAGAAAGAACTTCGCCGCTGCTGGTGAAGACGACATCGACGGGGTTGATTGGCCCCTGTCCATCAATGCGAACATCACTGCCGTCCGGAAGGCATGAGAAGATTCCGCCAGCACGACTTTTTCCGGTTTTGCTGCCGTCGGTTCCGGTGAACTGGTAGCCGAAGTGTCCGCCGCTAAAGTAAAGACGCCCATTTGGACCAAGGTAGGGCCCATGTTGATTTGCTCGGCCATCGAATTCCATCTCACCGATAATTTTTTCACGCTTATCGGCTACTCCGTCACCGTTGGTGTCTTCCAGTCGCCAGAGGTATGGTGCGGAGACGATGTAGAGCGCTCCATTGTGCCAGAGGCCACCCTCGGGCATGGTCATTTTGTCTGCAAAAATAGTGCTCTTGTCGAAAAGGCCATCTCTGTTGGTGTCGGTGAGGCGGCGAATGAAACGAGGCAGTTCCTCCTCGATTTCTTTACGAGTAGTAAGGTTGCGACCATCACTTTCAGCTACATAGAGGTGCCCCTTATCATCAAGGCACGCCATCATGGGGTATTTCAGGAGTGGAGGAGCTGCCGCGAGGCTGATCTCAAATCCATCCCTGACCTTGAAAGGTGGAGCTTGGAAGGGTTTGTCTGCCAGAACAGAGGTGAATGCCCCTCCAAGGAAGAGTGGGATTGCCGCCAGAGCACCCGGAGATGTGAGTTTCTTCCGCTTGCCTGTGCGGGTGACGGGTGGTAGGGCCTTCATTGATGGGAGAAGGCGACCACTGCAAAGGGGATCGTGCTCCTTGTCAACTTACCAAGCTATCATGCATACACACACCTTTGAAAAGATGGTCCGCGGCCTGATTATTGCCGCCTTTTGTGGTTGGACGCTCACCAGTGGGGGATTAGCGAAAGAGGGAGCCACTGCTTCGGGTTTGCCCGCTGAGGGCGAGATTGATGCTCATCTCGGTGAACCCACGATGGAGCTGACTCAGGTGTTTCGAGGGGAGCGTTTCCCCAATATCGTAGTGGGGGTTGATGGGACGGTGGTAGCCACCTTTGGAACCAGCAGTGTGAAGGCTCGCCTCAGCAGGGATGCGGGGAGGACCTGGGGTGAGGAGGTCATTATCTCCAAGCCGGGGTTCCAGTGTGGTGGTCTTACCGTTGATGAGGGGACCGGCGCCATTTTTGCATTTGTGGAAGAGCGTCACCCTCCCGCGCCAATCCATGTCTTCAAGAGTGTGGATCACGGGAAGAGCTGGAAGAAGGTAGAGGTGGTGATCAAGCCAGACTCGAAAGGGAACCAGCCCTCGATGCACATGAACGATCATGGGATTACCCTTCGACATGGAAAGCATGCAGGACGAATCATCAGGCCTTCGCGCTGGTATGCCGGGGCGAATGCCCGTGAGAAGTGGCCTGAGCACTACACCAATGCCATTTTCAGCGATGACGGAGGAAAAACATGGGAAACCAGCGACCCGTTCCCTGCTAATGGAACTGGAGAGGCCACCATCGCGGAGCTGAGTGATGGCACTGTGTATTATAATTCTCGACGGCACTGGGCTCAGGAGGGGGCGGACCCTCGGCGGCGCTGGACGGCAACCAGCGCGGATGGCGGAAAGAGCTGGAAGGACCTGACGTTTTGCAAGATTCTTCCTGATGGGCCGCAAAATACCAATTATGGATGCATGGCAGGCCTGACCCGGCTGAACGTGAAAGGTCGAGACGTCCTTCTCTACAGTAACTGTGACAGCCCCGGTGGCCGACGGCTTGGGACGGTCTGGGCAAGCTTTGATGGCGGAAAGACCTGGCCGCTGAAGCGGCTGGTATTCAAAGGGTCCTTTGCTTACTCAGCGATGACTTCCGGTCGTCCCGGGACGAGCACCGAAGGCCTCGTGCTCCTTCATTTTGAGGGCGGGCCCAAAGGGGGATCAACATTAGCCCGTTTTAACCTGAGCTGGGTTCTCGGAGGAGAGAAAACCGGAGATGGATCGGTGCCAGGCTGGGCCCACTCGAAGGCGAAGTAGGACCGATTCATTTTCTGCGAGATGTTGAGGAGTTCAAGGTTGGCTGAGCTGGCCTGCGTTTCCATGAAATCACGGATACTGGTGCTCTTGGCGCTTTTTCCCGGGGTGGATTGCGTGGGAGATCCCGAATATCCCCTTTACCATCCGAAGCTGGAGAACAGTAAGAAAGGGGACCATCATGACTTTCCGCTCGGGGTCATTTCTGCGACTGGCCGACTTATTGATGGGGAGAGTGGAATCCTCATTATGGACGTTGGTAAAGGTGGGGTGGCAGAGAAAGCGGGCTTGAAGGTAGGAGATCGTATCGTCTCTCCACAAGAGCGCTCGCCGTCGCTATTTTCTAAGGCCACTGAAACGGGGCTGGCTGGTCCTCAGACAGAGCTCGCCCTTGCCTACGATGCTGCTCAAGCCACGGCGCCGCCCGATCTTGACGTTGAGGTGCAGCGAGGGGGTAAACGACTTGCCCTTAAAGTGCGCCTTCCTGGTGGACGCTTGGACCCTGCGAAGTTGCTGAAAGGAATTGCTGCACA
>JAQWTV010000130.1 GCA_029242545.1 Roseibacillus sp. | reverse complement strand
GACGATGCGGTGAAGGCGAATCGGTTGTTTTGTATGAATATCGGCAATGGCATGTGTTCTGACAACTTCCCGACGTCGACGGGCAAGGCTTATCAGAGCTCTTCTACTTTCCAGCCGCTGGAAAAATTGAAAGACGATTTTACTCTCTGCACGAATTTGAGGAACTACGGAAATCATGAAAGCACGATGTATGCTTTTGCTGAATACTCTGACCACACCAATCCTCAGTTGATTCAAGATTCAGTTGATGAAATTGCGGCTTCTCACCTTGGCAATGATACGCGCATTCGAAATTTGGTCGTTGAACAGAGGCACTCCTATGGGATCTCCTGGAAGGGTGGACTGCCGGTTTCTCCAATCACCAATGGACAGATATTGTTCGAGACCATATTCGGCAAAGTAGACAAGAATAAGCGTGCTGAGTTGCTGGCGCTCAAGAAATCAATGCTGGATGCGACCAGGGAGGAAGCAAAGAGCATGATGCGTCAGGTTTCTGAGGCAGACCGGGTCAAGCTGGATGAGTACTTTTCCAGTTTGCGTGAATCTGAAAAGTCGATCCAGAGATCCGAGCGCTGGTTGAGTGAAAAACACGTAGACGTGCCATTCCCTGCAAATGTCCCGTTCAAAACGGATGGTCTTACCGAGTATCTGCAAAAGATTCTAAAATGCACCTACTTCAATGAGCGCTCCACTTATCTGGATTTACTCTTTCTGGCATTCAAATTTGACATCACCAGAGTGGCCAATGTGTATGGGGAATGGAATTGGCTTGGTCATCATACGGATTCCCACGCGGTTAAAACGGAAGAAGGGTTCATTAAAAACATTGAGGCAGACCAAGCCTATATGATGCAGACGGCTCGCTTCTTGGACAAACTTAAATCGACTAAGACAAAAGCGGGTGGAACCTTATTGGACCAAACGGTTTGTTTGATCACCAGCTCCCTGAGCATTAGCAAGGAGGAGGGCCCTCACGGCATGAAGAATAACCCCGTGATTGTCGCCGGAGGCGGCTTTGAACATGGCAAACATATCAAGTTCAATGGCACGGATAATCGCAACGACGTCTACCTCGCTGCCTTGCAGCATCTGGGTCTCGAAACCGAACGTTTTGGCACCAGTAGCAAGAGTGCAAAAATCTGACTGATCGGGGCAGTCAGATCGAAATCAAAAAAGGATTGGCATGATGGGATTCGCTTCCTTTCAGACATTTTTGATGGCCGTGGCTCTAGTCAGCTGCGCGGTAGTCGGCGCTGAAGAACAACTTCACGAGCTCGACAAGAGCAAAGCCTTCTTAAACGCTCATTGTGTCAGCTGTCACGGCAATGAAAAGAGCAAGGCCGATCATAATTTCGAGGATTTCGATGGCAAAGACTGGGCTAATCACGAGCTACTGAATGAGCTTTTGGCCGTTGTCAAAGAAAAGGAAATGCCGCCTAAGAAGGCGAAGAGCCAACCCTCAGCGAAGGAGCTGGCAGCCTTTGAAAAACTCTTGGGCGAGCAGTATTTCTCGATCAAAGCAAAGTTGCCTGGGGTAATCACGCGTTTGAACCGCGCGGAATATGAAAATACGATCAACGATGCTCTATTCTCCAGGCTAGAGGTCAAAAATCACTTACCGGTAGACAACACCAGAGGTGGCTTTGACAACGAAGGCGATAAACTCGTCATGTCACCTTATGCCATGGATAGCTATTTTCGAGTTGCCTCAGGAATAGCCGAAAAGGTCGTAGGAGGCATGCCCGAGCCCTCTACAACTGTTTATACATACAAAAACTCCAAAGTCCGCAGATTAGGTAGCAAAGGATTTGCCTACTATGAGGACACCAATAACGGGCTGACCACAGAGGGATTTTATTACAGAGATTATTCCCGTGGAGTTGGCTTCGCGTATGACGTGAGATTGCCGGGTTACTACGATGTGAAGATCAATGGTCATTTCACGTTTTATGATCGTAACATTAAGCATCAGGAACGTGATCTCAATTTCAAGGTCGACCTTGGGAAAGAAAATGAACGGTTGAGAATCACAACCAATGTAGACCCTAAGATCAGTAGAGAACCACTTGCGACCCATGAGTTTTTATTAAACGATACAGTGCGAGTCTATTTGGAGCCTGAGCAGAACCTTGTTCTTTATAGCGAAAACTATCCTTATCCGCTGCCCAAGGATCTCAGCAAGCTCACGCGGATTCCCCCGCTGCCGAAAGATAAGGAGCTGTCAGAAATGCCAAGGGCGAGCCTGCACTTTATCTCAGCTGAAGTTACCGGTCCTCTTTATGAGAGCTGGCCTCCAAAAAATAATTTTTACAACGCGTACTATGAAGACCTGAAGGGCAACGGTCCACACGAAACATACCGGCACTTCATCAGGAAATTGGCCCTTAAACTCTTTCGGCGACCTGTGAGTGACAAGAAGTTGAGTCGGTATTTCGATGTTGCCAAAAAGAGATATGAAAGGGACGAAAATATCTTCGATGCCGGGCAAGCGGCCTTGACGATGATGCTCTGTTCACCAAATTTTCTCTATAAGGATGAAGGTAATTCCCTGAGTCTGGACGACTACGCGATAGCGTCGAGGTTGTCTTACTTTTTATGGAATTCACTTCCCGACGATCGTCTGATCCAGCTGGCTTCTGAGGGGAAGTTGAAGGATTCAAGCGTGCGTTCAGCGGAGGCCTTGAGGATGCTGCAAGACCCAAAATCGCGGCGCTTTATCAGTAATTTTACAGAGCAGTGGCTTGAACTTCACAAAATAGACATCGTGAATCTTCAGGCGGATATCCTCGCGCATAAGTTTGGGGATAAGCATGGTGAAAAACTTGCGAAACTGAAACCCTTCATGGTCCAGGAAAGCATTGAGTTCTTCAAGGTGATCTTGAATGAGAACCTGAGCCTCCTGAGTTTTATTGATTCTGACTTCGTGGTGATCAACAGGCCGTTAAATGATATTTATCAATTGGAACTCCCTGAAGAAAAGGAATTACCGGACAAAGCCGACCCGAAAGACTCCAAGTTGATAGTGAACGACAGGAAGTTGCGTCGCCAGAGGACCTTTCAAAAAGTCATGGTCGATAAAGAGTCCTTGCGTGGCGGCTTACTAACGCAACCTGGCATCTTGATGATGACCACCAATGGCGAATTCACGAATCCTTTCTATCGGGGCGCCTGGGTGGCCGAAAATATCTATGGGATGGAATTGAAACTTCCTGACAATCTTGAAGTAGAGGCCCTGAAAGCGCCCACGGAAACATTTACGATTAAAGATAGCATTAATGAGCATCGGAACAATTCTGCCTGTGCCTCTTGCCACAGCAAAATGGATCCCTTTGGGTTAGCCATGGAGAATTTTGATGTTTTGGGTCGGTATCGCGAGACTTACCAGAAGTTTGTCGTGACCAAAATACCCGAAGAGAAGAAAGACGGTAAAGTGGTGAAGAAAGAACGTATTACTCGCGAGTTTGTTGACACGACCAAGGTCGAGTCCGACGCGGTTCACCGTGATGGGCGCGCAATCGATGGCATTGAAGGTCTTAAAAGCCTGATGCTGGAAGACAAAGATAAGATTGCGAGGAATCTCCTTACCAAGCTTTCTGAATACGCGTTGGGAAGAGAGATGAATTATGCTGATTCAGAGACGATTGATCGCCTTTTAGCAGCTTCGAAGAAGAATGATTATAAGTTGCGTGATCTGGTGGTTGGTATCATTGCGGACGAGTCATTCACAAAGCGATAATACAAGTCCCCCATCACGGTGGAGGAGCCATGGTGCGGGGCACGCTACGGCGTGTAAAGGTGCCGGAAGAGAATTCGCCCATCCTCTATTTTGGGCCTAGTGTCGGGCGGGTGCGCATTCAGTCTCAAATCAGCGATGCTTTGCATTGGCCCCTGAAATCTTCGAAAGTAACGCGCCAATTCGGCGCCTGAGATGTCGATGTTTGGCCTCACTTTCTGCTCTGCCACAGATTTGTGGTGTGAAAGTATTACGGGTTTCTGTAATATTCCGGGAAACCATGCGAACAGATCATCCAATCCTGGTGAAGTGCCCTGTTTTTCTTCTCACTCTTGCTCTTGCCTGGCTGGCTTCCGGCCAGTTGAGTCAGGCAGCGGAGAGCAGGTTGGAGGGCGAGGTAGAGCGTTATGTCAAATCGCTGCGGAGCAAGGGAGCGCTCCAGACCAATGAGCGTACGGCATGGCTGGTCTACGACTTCACCTCCGGTAAGACACTGGTGAGCATCAACGAAAACCAGCAACTTCAGGCTGCCAGTATGATCAAGCCCTATCTTGCCCTGGCGTTTTTCCACCAGGTGCGGGCCGGCAAGCTCATTTATGGATCCACGAGCAGGCGGCACATGGAGTTGATGATCCAGAAGAGTAACAACGCTTCAACCAACTGGGTGATGAGGCAAACTGGGGGACCAGTCGCGACCGCGGCCCTGCTCAAGCGGCATTACCCATCGCTGTGCAGGCACCTTCATCTCGTCGAGTATGTTCCGGCCGGAGGTCGAACGTATCGCAACCTTTGCTCGGCAGGAGACTACGGACGTTTTCTCCAGTCGCTGTGGACTGGCGCCCTGCCTCACTCAAAGGAAATTCTACGAGTGATGGGTTTGCCGGGCAGGGACCGACTCTACACGAATGCCAGGCGTGTTCCCCAGGGAACCCGGGTTTACAACAAGACCGGAAGCACGGCGCGGTGCTGTGGCGACATGGGGATTCTGGTGGCGAGAGGAAATGATGGTCGGTCCTACCCTTACGCAGTGATCGGGATCATTGACAGTGGCACGCGCAACAAGTCCTACGGGTCTTGGATCGTAAGCCGCGGAAACGTCATCAGGGAGGTTTCGAATCTAACCTACACCGCGATCAAGGCACGCCATTCCCTCTGAGCAGGGTCCGATCCTGTCTCCGTAGCCAACGAAGTCCCTGAAGTTTAGCGACTTCGGGGCCTTCTCCTTTTCAGGAGGAGGTAAGCACAAAGGCGTTAGCATCAAATTCTTTGAGTTTAAGCCAGTGTCATAGGACTGGTGTTTTTTGGTATTGATGCTCCGAAATACGCAAACCGCATGGGACAGATGGAGCGAAATAACAAGGGAGGTAAGAGTTGGGGGCTCTACACAAGTCCCTCCGAATGTAACCCGGTGGTGTAATCAGGTATTGAAAGATTCTGTCTGTATTAGAAGCTGGTTTAGTCGATGACCCATCCCATCCTCAGAGTGCCTTGGGGCCTTGTTCCAGTTCTTCTGTTAGGTGCTTTTCAGGTGTGCGCTGCTGATGATCCTGCCCCGGGAGAGGTTCTGTTCGCACTCCACGTGAGGGAGATTATTGCGGAGAAGTGCATTGCCTGTCACAGCCAGGGCGAGGGAAAGAAGTTAAAGGGCGGTCTCGAGATGACGAGCCGGGAGTTGCTTCTCAAGGGGGGCGACAGTGGGGTAGTTTTGATCCCCGGAAATGCGGCGGAGAGTCTTTTTCATATTGCCACTACCTGGGAGGATGAGGATTACGAGATGCCGCCGAAGGAGGCGGACCGGTTGAGCAGTGAGCAGCAAGACCAGATCCGGGACTGGATCAATGCCGGGGCGCCGTGGCTGGATGCCCGGCGAATCCGGGAGCTGAGGGATCGCTTTGCGGAAGGGGAAGTGGTGGAGACCTCCGGAGGGCTGGGGGAAGACTGGACGAATCGTCGGTATGAGCCGGAGAAGCTCTGGGCCTACCGCCCTCTCGAGGTGGAGAAGGTCCCGGAGGGAATACACCCGGTGGACTGGTTTGTTGATCGCAGGCTCGAGAAGGCTGGTCTCCAACCGGCGCCGATAGCGGCTCCGGGCGAACTGGTCCGGAGGATGACTTTTGGGCTGACTGGGTTGCCCCCCGCGCCCGGAGAGATCCGGAGGTTTAAGGAGGAGTTCGGAAAGGATCCCATCGCCGCGGTGCGGGCCTACGCCGGGCGCCTGATGGCTAGCCCTCATTATGGGGAGCAGTTCGGGCGTCACTGGTTGGATGTGGCCCGGTATGCGGACTCGGCAGGATTCGCTAATGACTACACCCGGCCCAACGCGTGGCGTTACCGGGACTACGTGGTCAGGTCCTTCAATAACGACAAGCCCTATGACCAGTTTGTCCGGGAGCAGATTGCGGGAGATGAGATCGATGAGAGTGATACAGAGAATCTGGTGGCGACGGGATTCCTCCGGATGGGTCCGTGGGAGCAGACTGGAATGAGCGTGTTCCGGGTCACTCGGCAGCAATGGCTGGATGATGTGACCGATTCGGTGGGGCAGACTTTTCTCGCCCATGCCCTCCAGTGTGCCCGGTGCCATGACCACAAGTTCGACCCGATTCCGACGCGAGATTACTACCGGATGCTCTCGGTGTTCTCGACCACCCAGTTCGCGGACCGGGAGGCTCCCTTCATGGGGGAGGAGAACCGGACCGGTTTTGCGCAGGCCGATCATTGGGCGAGCGAGAAGGTCGCCCACTACCAGAGGCAACGGAAGGGGCTGGATGAGAGGATCAGGGCCAGCCGAAAGGAGGAGAAAGGGGAGGCAAAGACCGGGGACAATGGATTGGATCCCGGGGATGAGGCTTCTCTTGCCCGCATGTCGAAGAATATTTCCCGGCACCAGTGGGAGTTTGATCGTACGAAGCCAATCGCTGTGGCGGTATACGATGGGAATACGATCGAACGAAGGAATGTGAGCTCACGGATCATGATGCCGGGGAATCCGTGGGGGAAAGGGGTTATGGAAAAGGACAGCATCCTCACCGGAGGGGATGTTTATTCGAGGGGAGCTCCGGTGCGACCTGGACCTCTGAGTGCAGCGGTGACATTGGGAGAGATGGACCCTTCGAAGTTTCCGGATGGCCGGGGTAAGCGGCGTCTGGCGCTCGCGGAATGGATTGTGGATAAAAAGAATCCCCTTGCCGCCCGAGTGATGGTCAATCGGGTGTGGAGCTGGCATTTCGGCCGGGGTATCGCAGGGAATCCAAGCAACTTCGGAGGGGGCGGTTCCCTCCCAACTCATCCAGAGCTCCTTGACTACCTTGCAGCGTGGTTCATGGGACAGGGTTGGTCGGTAAAGAAGCTCAATGAATTGATTGTCAGTTCGGCGGCCTATCGGCGCAGTAGTCGACATCCCGATTCTGCGCTGCTCAATGCAAAGGATCTCAGGCGTGAGCTGTATGCGGTAGGTCTTCCTCGCCGGTTGACTGCCGAGGAGCTGCGCGACGCGATGCTTGCGGTTAGTGGAGAGCTGAACCGGCAGGTTGGGGGAATCCCCTCCCGGCCGGATATTAATCGCGAGGTGGCTTTCCAACCGCGTCAGATCATGGGAGGCACGGCCTCGGTCTATGAGCCCGATCCGCTGCCGCGGCAACGCAACCGTCGGAGTCTTTATGCAGAGAAAACACGGGGGCTGCGTGATCCCTTTCTTGAAACTTTCAACCAGCCGGGGCCGGATCAGTCGTGCGAGTTGAGGGAGACCTCGATGGTCGCGCCGCAGGCCCTGACGCTGTTTAATGCAGAGGAAGTGCATGAGCGGGCTCTGGCTTTTGCGGCCCGTCTCCTTAGGGAAACCGGGAGCGACCGGGCGGCATTGGGGCGCGCCTTCACCCTGGCTCTCGGTCGGCCTGCCTCAGCCGGGGAGATTGCGGCTTGCCTTGTTCACTGGAAGGCTGCGGTGGAGGAAGAGGAGGGAAGGATCTACGAACCTTTGTCTTTTCCGGAGAAGATCAAGCGTACGGTGATGGCCGAGAAGACCGGCCGGCCTTATGAATTCTGGGAGCACCTTCCCGCTTACGAGGCCTATGTTCCGGACCTGCAGAGACGTGATGTCGATGCCCGGACCCGGGGGCTGGCACAGGTCTGCCTGGTTATCTTCAACCTCAATGAATTCGCTTATCTGGACTAGCCAATAACCTGTCTCGGAACTGACCATGAATCAATTTTCCCTGCCCCGTCGTGATTTCCTCTATGGACTTGGATCCAGTGTGGGATCACTGGCCCTGACTTCGCTCCTGCAGGCGGAGGAAGCGGGGCTTAAACCGCGAAAGGGCCACCTGCCCGCGAGGGCGAAGCGCTGCATCTTCCTCATGATGGAAGGGGGGCCCTCGCACATTGACACTTTCGATCCCAAGCCGGAGCTGGCGAAGCGGCATCTCCAAGTTTTCAACCGGCAGGGGGAACGGGAAAGCGCGATGTCCTCGGGGAAGCGCTATTTCGTGCAAAGCCCCTTCGAGTTTGTGAAAGCGGGCCAGAGTGGAGCTGATATCACGACGGAATGGAGCCACCTTCGGGAGATGGTGGATGACATGTGCTTCTTCCGGGGAGCCCAGGTGGAATCCGTTAATCACCCGACGGCCTGCTATCATGTCAACACAGGCAACCGTTTCGGTGGAGACCCGGCACTGGGATCATGGGTGACTTACGGGCTAGGGTCCCCGAACCAGAACCTGCCGGGTTTCGTGGTCCTACCTCGCAACAGTTACCCGCAGGGTGGGGGTTCGAACTGGTCCAATGGGTTTCTCCCGGCCGATTTCCAGGGAACGCCTTTGAGACCGGAGGGGAGCCCCATTCTCGATTTGACTCCGCCCCGGGGAGTGACGCGGAAAAGGCAGCGTGCGAACCTAGACCTGCTCGCCAAGCTCAATGCGAAGCATCAGGAGTCCCGGGCAGAGACCAATGCACTCGAGGCACGGATGGCCTCTTACGAACTCGCTTACCGGATGCAGGCCGAGGTTCCCGGGATCCTCGACCTGGAGGGGGAAACCGAAAGAACCAGGGAGATGTATGGAATCGGGAAACAGCATACAGATGCTTTCGGACGTAAATGCCTGCTGGCTCGCCGACTAGTGGAAAGTGGAGTTCGCTTTGTTCAGGCTTATGCTGGCAACTGGGACAGTCACGACTACATTGAACGGGCCCACGGGTCCCTGATCCGGTCGGTGGACCAGCCGATCGCGGCTCTCCTCAAGGATTTCAAGCAGCGGGACATGCTGAAGGACACCCTCGTGTTTTTCTGTGGAGAATTCGGCAGGACTCCCGACAACGGAATGCGAGGGGGGAAGTCCTACGGCCGTGACCACAATGCCAAGGCGATGGCAATGTGGTTTGCGGGTGGAGGAACCCGGGGTGGGGCCACGGTGGGCGCTACTGATGAGCTGGGAGGAGAGGCTGTCGAGTGCGTGCATCACATCCGGGATGTCCACGTCACTCTCCTTCACCTGCTTGGACTCGATGACAACCGCCTGACCTACCACCATGCGGGACGCTTCAAGCAGTTGAGCCAGTTTGGAGGCGAGGTGATCGAAGAGTTGCTGGGATAGGAGCGAGGTTACAAGCGGCATCAGGTGCATTGTAATGGCACGGATGAAGCGGAGACCAAAATTTCAAATCGAGGCTCCTTAGCCGATCAAGGCTCTGAATTGCAATCACTTCGAGGTCTCCCAGATTTTAGGATAGGGCAGGGATGAACCCTCGCGATCCATCCTTGACGATAGCGCCTGCCAGCGGCAAGAACGTGCTGACATCACGATTTGGTTGACCGATGAAAACTGCTCTCAGTGCTCTCCTCGCTATTGTTCTCTTTGCGCTTACCGGCCCTGCTCTATTCGGAGATAAATCGAATCCGGCTGCCTCGAGCACACCAAAAAAGAAGAAGATCGTATTCATGGCGGGCAAGCGTAGCCACGGCTATGCAGCGCATGAGCACAGAGCCGGCTGCCTGCTTCTAGCGAAACAACTCAACGAGCACATGGGAGAGATTTTAGAGGCCTCTGTCCATTTCCAGAAGGACTGGCCCGGAAATGCAGAGGTCCTGAAGGATGCCGATGCGGTGGTCTTCTATTGCAATGGTGGTAGTGGTCAACATATGGCCTACCAGCATCTCGACGGACTCGACTTGAAGCTGAAGGATGGAACCGGCGTGGCCTGTCTGCACTATGCGGTGGAACCGGGAGACGATGAAAAGGGCCGCAAGCTTTTCCTCGACTGGCTCGGCGGCTACTTCGAGACCCACTACTCGGTCAATCCGCACTGGACGGCTGATTTCAAGAAGCTTCCTGATCATCCGATCACGCGTGGGGTAGAGCCGTTCAAGATTTATGACGAATGGTATTTTCACATGCGCTTCGCAGAGGGCATGAAAGGGGTCACCCCGATTCTCTCCGCCCACCCACCCAAAAAGACCATGGAGCGTCGAGAGGGTCGTCACTCGGGTAATCCTCATGTTCGTGCGTCGATGGAGCGGGGTGAGATTCAACATGTGGCATGGGCCTACGAACGGCCGAATGGTGGGCGTGGCTTTGGATTTACCGGGGGCCACTTCCACCGCAATTGGGGCCACGATGATTTTCGTACACTCGTGCTTAATGCCATCGCCTGGTGTGCAAAGGCCGAGGTGCCTGAGGATGGCGTTCCCTCCGACAAGCCCACGGAAGCCGATCTGGAGGAGAACCAGGATTACCCGAAACCCGCCAAGAAGTGATCCTGCGCAGGAGGTCCGATAAAAAGTGTTGTTCCCTGACCCTTTCCCAGGTGGCGAATGCCCCGGGCCGCGTGGTCGCGTTCTGGAAACGTCCGATGAGCCTTCCCGAGGGGTGCGCCTGACTTGCTCATGAGACTCGCCCTTCCCATCTTGTTGTTGATCGTCCTTCTCGGTTTGAATCTGGCAGGTCAGGAGAAGAACGGCCCTCAGAAGGAATTGCAGAGAGTGAGGCTGACCACGATTCAGGGTCGTCACTGGCTGGTGGGCCCGGGTGGAAAGCCGTTCTTTGGCCATGGCATCACACACGTGAACGCCCGGCGCGCCAGGCCCCCGATCGACATGTCGAAATTTTCGCGGCTCTGCAAGGAACTCGGCTTTAACGCCTATGGCTACGGTTGCCCCCCGCAGCTCAAGTCCGACATGCCCTACGTCGAAAGTTGGTCACACCTCGTTCAGAGTGCGTACTACCGGGGCAGGGAAGGGGTCAAATTTGTCGATATCTTTGATCCCCGGGAACAGGAGCGCCTCGATGCCGGGGTGAAGTTCAATTGCGCGCTCGGTCGTAAGAGCCGTCAAAACATCATCGGATACTGCTGGACGGACCTTGGTTCCTGGCCCCTGAAGAATCCCTCGGGCACCAACTGGGTGGAATACATTCGCAACCTGTCAGGAGACGCTCCGGGCCGGACGGCCTACCGGAAGTTTCTCAACACCTGGGAAGGGGATGATGACACAGCCCGCGATCAGGAGTTTCTCCGCCTCATTGCCCGCGAGTATTTCCGGGTCGTCGGAGAAGCGAATCGCAAATACGATCCAGGAGTCCTCGTTTTTGGCGACCGTTTCGACTTCAACACCTTCGATCCTGTCGTCGTGGAAGAGATGTTGCCCTGGGTCGACGGCATCGCGATCCAGCCGCCGTTCCGGGGTCCTTTTCCGCAAGAGAAGCTGGACGAGATTCACCAGCTGACAGGAAAGCCGATACTTCTCTGTGACTTCGCAATCCGATTCAAGGATGGCGACAAGGACATCCGCAACTGGAAGTTGATGGAAAATTCCGTGGCAGGCGGTCAGGCCTATGCCGACTACGTCAAGGCTGCGCTCGAGACCGATTACATCCTGGGGATCTTCTGGTGTAATCCTGTCGATACGCCGAAAGGATTCGGCAGAACCGGTGTGAAGCAGGGCTTCTTCGGGGAGGGGTTATCCGAGCGTCCCGGCTTGCACGAGGCGGTGAAGAAATTGAATGCGCTCCGGGATGAAATGACGCCGGGGACCGGGTAGTTGAATGCCCCTGCAGGGGTGCAGAACCCACAGGGATCGTTCCTCAAATCGTCGAGTCCGTGGCTATGGATCCAGGGTTCCCATCACCCGCAGGAGTTCGACCGAGGCGGAAGTTACTGGATCAGTGCGCCGCCACACTTTGGTCTGCGTCCCGTCGCCGCCCAGAGAAATGCTCGCGATGGCGACAGCAGTATCCATCCAGGTAATTCCGTCGGCCTCAAACTGCACATCATTGCGAGCCAACTGCCAGCGGCGGGCTTTAGCTGCCGTTTCTTTCTGGAAGGCAGAGGTAGTGCTGATGTATCAATTCCCGCCTTCGATGAAGTTCCCATCCTTCTCTCTCCTGGTTGTCGCCCTTTTCGCGCACCCACTTCTGGCTCAGGGTGTCGGACCTGAGCCTCTCTACAAAAGCCGAATCCTTAAAAGCGGTGACACGGAGCGCTTGATCCCCATCGAAGTCGAGCTCCAGCGGAGAGATCTCTATCTGGTAGTCTCCAGTGAAGGCAACGGGAGTCACGACTGGTCCAACTGGATCGAGCCTGAGCTTGTGATGCAAGATGGCTCCAGCGTTGATCTTACCACTCTGTCCTGGCGGGCAGCCTTCAGCACGGTTGGGGCGATTAAGCAGGGAAAAACGTATCGTGGAGGCCCAATGACCGTTGCTGGGAAAGAGTATACAAGAGGCCTTGGGACGCATGCTGATTCGTTTATATGGTTTGAGGTTCCCGCCGGAGCGACCACCTTCCGTAGCAAGGTGGC